>JAFYNQ010000012.1 GCA_017548065.1 Oscillospiraceae bacterium | reverse complement strand
TGATGGCGCTGCTCACCACCCTGAAGGGCCTGCCTCTGGCATACAACAAGGATATGCAGGAGGATAAGGAAAGCGTATTTGACGCTGTGGACACTGTGAAAATGTGTCTGCAGGTGTTCACCGGCATGGTTGCTACCATGCGTGCCAACACCGCCAACATGAAGCGTGCTGCACAGACCGGCTTTATCAATGCCACCGACCTGGCTGACTACCTGGTCAAGAAGGGTCTTCCCTTCCGCAGCGCCTACAAGATCTCCGGCCAGCTGGTGGCACTGTGCATCCAGAAGAGCACTGTGCTGGAAGAGCTTCCCCTGGAGACCTACAAGGAATACTCCCCTCTGTTTGAAGAGGATGTTTACAACGATATCGATCTTGTTACCTGCGTAGAAAAGCGCATCAGCGAGGGCGGCACCTCTGTTGCCTCCGTAGAAAAGCAGATCGCTTATGTAAGAGAGGCACTTTGATATGACAAAAGTATTTATTGACGGTAGTGCCGGTACCACCGGCCTGCGTATTGTGGACAGACTGTCCCAGCGTGAGGACCTGGAGCTGATCATTCTTCCCGATGAGGTAAGAAAAGATCCCACGGCCCGCGCAGATGCCCTTTCCTCCGCTGACATTGCCTTCCTCTGCCTGCCGGATGATGCAGCAAAGGAATCTGCCCAGCTGGCAAAGGGCATGAAGGTGAAGATCATTGACACCTCCACCGCCCACCGCACCGATCCCAACTGGGTCTACGGCATGCCGGAGCTGGCAGGTCAGACCGAAAAGCTGCTGGCCTCCTCCCGAATTGCGAACCCCGGCTGTCATGCCAGCGGTTTTGTGGCACTGGTCGCTCCCCTGGTGGAGCAGGGCATTCTGCCTGCCGATGCCGCCCTTACCTGCTTCTCACTCACCGGCTACTCCGGTGGCGGCAAATCCATGATCGCCGACTACGAGAGCGCAGACCGCAGCCCTCTGCTGGGTGGCCCCCGTCAGTACGCACTGACACAGTCCCACAAGCACCTGAAGGAAATGGTAGCACTGTGCGGTCTGTCTGTTTCCCCCGTCTTCTGCCCCATCGTAGGTGATTTCTACAGCGGCATGGAAGTAACCGTTCCTCTCTTTGCCAAGGATATCAAGGGCAGCCTGGAGGACATCAAGGCGCTGTACCGCAGCTATTATCAGAACGGTCTTATCCATTTCACCGAGACCCCGGATGCAGACGGCATGCTCAGCGCAGCTGCCTTCTCTATGCGTGATGATATGGAGGTTTCCGTTTACGGCAACGATGACCGCATTCTGCTGGTTTCCCGTTTTGACAATCTTGGCAAGGGCGCTTCCGGCGCCGCCATTCAGAATATGAACCTGCTGCTGGGTCTGCCCCAGGCAACCGGTCTCAATGTGTGATAATTGAAAGAGAGAGATAACCATGATCAAGTTAATTGAAGGCGGTGTATGTGCCGCAAAGGGTTTCAAAGCAAACGGTATTCGCTGTGGCATCCGTCATAACCGCACCAAGCGGGATCTTGCGCTGATCGTCAGCGAAGTACCTGCAGCAGCCGCTGCTGTGTATACAAAGAATCTTGTGAAGGGCGCTCCCCTGACCGTTACCAAAAAGCACATTGCCGACGGCATCGCCCAGGCAGTGATCTGCAACAGTGGCAATGCCAACACCTGCAACGCTGACGGACTGGAGATCGCAGAGGCCATGGCGAAGCTGGTGGAAAAGACCACCGGCATCCCGGCAAATGATGTGATCGTAGGCTCCACCGGTGTGATCGGTCAGCCCCTGAACCTGCAGCCCATTGCAAAGGGCATGGAGGCGCTGGTTTCCGGTCTTTCCGAAAACGGCGGCGCTGCCGCAGCGGAAGCCATCATGACCACCGACACCGTGATGAAAGAGGTGGCTGTGGAATTTACCGTCGGCGGTAAGGTCTGCCACATGGGCGGCATTGCCAAGGGCAGCGGCATGATCCACCCCAACATGGCAACTATGCTGGTTTGGATCACCACCGACTGCGCCATCTCTGCCGAACTGCTGCAGAAGGCACTGTCCGGCGACGTAAAGAACACCTTTAACATGCTCTCCATTGACGGCGACACCTCCACCAATGATACCGTGGCAGTTATGGCCAACGGCATGGCAGGCAACGAAAAGATCGTCGCTGAGGGCGAGGATTTCAACACCTTCATGGAAGCACTGAACACCATCACCGTGCAGCTGTGCCGCATGATCGCCGCTGACGGCGAGGGCGCTACCAAGCTGCTGGAGTGCATCGCCACCGGCGCTGACACCGAAGAAGCTGCAAAGCTGGCTGCCAAGAGCGTGATCTGCTCCAGCCTGCTGAAGTCCGCCATGTTCGGCGCTGATGCCAACTGGGGTCGTGTGCTGTGTGCCATCGGCTACAGCGGCGCAGACGTGGACGTGACTAAGATCGGTGTCTCCTTCCGCTCCAAGGCCGGTACTGTGGAGGTCTGCCGTGACGGCAGCGGCGTTCCCTTCAGTGAAGAGGAAGCCAAGAAGGTGCTGCTGGAAAAGGAAATTGACATTCTCATCACCTTGGGTGACGGCGCTTACGGCGCAACTGCCTGGGGCTGCGACCTGACCTACGATTACGTAAAGATCAACGGCGATTACAGAACCTGATAAAGAGAGGTATTTTGTTATGCATAATGAATTTACCAATGCCGAGCGTGCAGAGGTTTTGACCGCTGCGCTGCCCTACATCAAGAAGTACAGCGGCAAGGTCGTGCTTATTAAGTACGGCGGAAATGCCATGCAGACCGAGAGCCTGAAGCAGCAGGTCATGGAGGACATTGCCCTTCTGTGGCTCATCGGTGTAAAGGTCGTGCTGGTACATGGCGGCGGTCCTGAGATCAGCCAGACCATGAAGGCACTGGGCAAGGAGGCTGTCTTTGTGGACGGTCTGCGTGTCACCGACGAAGAGACCATGGACATCGTGCAGATGGTGCTGGCAGGCAAGGTGAACAAGAGCCTTGTAAACCTGATCCAGACCAAGGGCGGTCATGCTGTGGGTGTGTCCGGTGTGGACGGCGGCATTATTGAAGCCAAGGTCAAGGATCCCCGACTGGGTCTTGTGGGCGAGATCACCAAGGTCCGCACCCAGCCTATTCTTGACATGCTGGAGAAGAATTACATTCCCGTGATCTCCACCATTGCCAGCGACCGTCAGGGCAACACCTACAACATTAACGGCGACACTGCCGCCGCTTACATTGCAGGCGCTCTGGGTGCAGAGAGAATGTTCCTCATGACCGATATTGCCGGTATTCTCCGTGATAAGGACGATCCCTCCACCCTCATTCCCCATGTGACCACCACCGAGGCAATGGCACTGCGCGAAGAGGGCATCATCTCCGGCGGCATGATCCCCAAGGTGGAGTGCTGCGTAGAGGCACTGGAGCACGGTGTTAAAAACGTTGTCATTATGGACGGACGTACCCCCCACTCCATTCTTATGGAGCTGCTGACCGACGAAGGCGCCGGTACTATGGTTACGAAAGGCTGATTCCCATGAGCATTACTGCGATCGATAAAGAATATGTAGCCGGTACTTACGGCCGTTTCCCCGTGGAACTGGTCTCCGGCAAAGGCTGCATTGTGAAGGACACCGCCGGCAAGGAGTACATTGACCTTGGCTCCGGCATCGGTGTTACCGCCTTCGGCATTGCCGATGATATGTGGCTGGCTGCCGTCACAGAGCAGGCAGGCAAGCTGCAGCACGTCTCCAATCTGTACTACACTGAGCCCTGCGCAAAGCTGGCGCAGCTTCTGTGTGAGAAGACCGGTCTTTCCAAGGTGTTCTTCTGCAACTCCGGTGCCGAGTCCAACGAGTGCGCCATCAAGTATGCAAGAAAGTACTCTATGGAGAAGAAGGGCGCTGAATACTATAACATCATCACCCTGGAAAACAGCTTCCACGGCAGAACCCTCACCACCCTGGCTGCTACCGGTCAGGATCATTTCCATCAGCTTTTCCAGCCCCTGACGCCCGGCTTCCTGCATGTCAAGGCAGGTGATCTGGAGGGACTGAAAAAGCTGGTAACCGAGAATCCCACTGCCGGTATTCTTCTGGAATGCGTGCAGGGTGAGGGCGGTGTTGTGCCGCTGGAGGATGCCTTTGTGAAGGGTGTTGCCCAGCTGTGCAGTGAACAGGACATCCCCCTGATGATCGACGAGGTACAGACCGGCAACGGACGTACCGGAAAGCTCTACGGCTACATGCACTACGGTGTGCAGCCGGATATCGTTTCCACCGCCAAGGGTTTGGGCGGCGGTCTGCCCATCGGCGCCACCATGGTGTCCGAAAAGCTGGCAACTGTGCTGGGCCCCGGTGACCAGGGTTCCACCTACGGCGGCAACCCCGTTGCCTGTGCAGGCGCTTACACCGTCATCAGCCGACTGACCGATGCATTTTTGGCAGAGGTTGCAGAAAAGAGCGCTTATGTATTTGACGCGCTGTCTTCTGCCGAAGGTGTGGAAAGCGTTGCCGGCAAGGGTCTTATGATCGGCATCAAGACCGTCAAGCCTGCCAAGGAGGTTGTGACAGAATGCATGGAAAACGGCGTTCTGTGCCTCACCGCCAAGGACAAGGTTAGACTCCTCCCTGCCCTGAACATCCCCATGGACACGCTGAAGAAGGCTGTGGAGATCATCAAGCAGGCTTGCAAGTAATATGGAGGTCATTATGAATTTAAAGAACAAGCATTTTTTGAAGCTTTTGGATTTTACCCCTGCAGAAATTGAATATCTGCTGACCCTTTCTGCTGACCTGAAGGCAAAGAAAAAGGCAGGTATCCCCCACCGTATGTGCGAGGGCAAGTCCATCGCCCTGGTGTTTGAGAAGACCAGCACCCGTACCCGTTGCGCTTTTGAGGTGGCAGCGGCAGACCTGGGCATGCATCCCGTTTACCTGGATCCCAAAAGCTCCCAGATGGGCAAGAAGGAATCCATTGCCGACACCGCACGTGTGCTGGGTCGCATGTTTGACGGTATTGAGTACCGTGGCTTCGGTCAGGAGATCGTGGAGACTTTGGCAGCCTATGCCGGCGTTCCCGTTTGGAACGGTCTGACCAACGAGTACCATCCCACACAGATCCTGGCAGATTTCCTCACCATTCAGGAGCATTTCGGCAGCCTGAAGGGCAAGAAGCTGGTTTACATGGGCGATGCCCGTTACAACATGGGCAACTCCCTTATGGTGGGCTGCGCCAAGATGGGCATGCACTTTGTGGCATGCGCACCCGAGAAGTACTTCCCCAATCAGGAGCTGATCGCTCAGTGCCAGGCCATTGCCGCCGAGACCGGCGCAACACTGGAGTTCATCACCGAGCCTAAGGAAGCCGTGAAGGGCGCACACGTGATCTACACCGACGTTTGGGTTTCCATGGGTGAGCCGGACAGCGTTTGGGCCGAGCGTATTGAAGAGCTGAGCCCCTACCGTGTGACACAGCAGCTTATGGACATCGCCGGCAGCCAGTGCCGTTTTATGCACTGCCTCCCCGCTTTCCATGACCTGAACACAGAGATCGGCAAGGACGTCTACGGTAAGTTCGGCATTGACTGCATGGAGGTTACCGATGAGGTATTTGAGAGTGAAGCCTCCATCGTCTTTGACGAAGCAGAAAACCGCATGCACACCATTAAGGCTGTGATGGCAGCAACTCTGTAAAACAAAAACGGGAGCAGCAAAAAACTGCTCCCGTTATTTTATTTTCCCAAACACTGATGGATATACATAGCCGCAATAGAGGCAAAGCCGTGGTTCAGGCTGGCTGTCAATCGGGAATGCTCCCAAAGCGTGCCGGTAAGGGCTGCCATTTCCAGGAAGAATGCCTTGCATTCCTGCAGCACCTGCGCATATTCCCCCTGCGCCAGCAAAAGCTCCAGCCGCAGGTAATTGCCCACAATGGCATTGGATGGGAACACGGTGGGGTACACCTTTTCCCGGTCTCTGCCGGGACCGAATTGGCTACAAAGCGTCTGCCAAAGTGTGGGGTGGCTTTCCGGTGTCGCCACGCCAAAATAGAAGGCATAATACTGGCAGGTCTCTGTGGTGTGCCCGGTTTTTACTGCCTCGCCCTTTTCGTCACGCACCATATTATCTTCAAAAAATTCGCCGTTATAGGACAGCGCCAGAATGCGCTGTCTCATTTTTTGCGCTTTTTCTGTCAGGTGCGACCAGCCATACAGCTTTGCGGCTGCTTCCAGCGCCGCTGCCCACAGCATATTGGAGGGAAAATTGATGCCTGCTACGTATGCCGGGTCATTGCATTTGCTCCATTCAATAAAGACCCATCCCTCCAGGTTTTCCAGGAGACCGTACTCGTTTTCGTATTTTTCAAAAAACGCCAGCAGGTTAAGCACCTTTTGCTCAGAAAGCGCTTTCATCTCCAGGTCGCCGGTGCGCTCCACATAGCGCTGCAGCTCCAGAATATACCACATGCTCCAGTTGGGAATGTAAGTTCCGTTGGGGTGGTCTGCCGGGTAGCACATGGGCAGCATTCCCGGTGCCATCCCCGGCTGGGTGGTATACAGCGCATAGTTTTCCAAAAAGCTTTTTTCTACTTTGTTGCTGCCGGTGAAGAAATGCTCCGCTCTGCCGGAAAAATAGCTGTCGCACAGCCAACCGGCACGCTCACGGGAGGGACAGTCTGTGAGAATGTCCACTGCATTTTGGGCAAAGCTGTTGGCGGCTGCCTCTACGATGGTGTTCAGCGCCTCATCACCGCAGTCCGGCAGCGGCTTCACATCGGGGTTCTCATAGCGCACCATGGAAAAATCTTCCACTTTTGCAGCGCCCTCTGTGATCACCAGGGCGGCATAGCGTGCGCTGTAGGCTTCAAAGTTTTGCAGCGTATACTTTCCCGGTACAAGCTTGTATTTCACAACATTGCACCACCGTGCCCGGAAGGGATTCACCGGCTGGCGATCTTCCTTCTGTCGCACCTCATCAAAGAGAATATACAGCGTTGTCTTCTCTGACACCTGCGCCGTAAAGGAGAAGAAGCCGGTGACGGTTCGGGAGAAATCGTAAAGCCGATACTGTCCGCCTGACAAAGCTTCTCCGCCAATGTCTTGCCCGGGATAAAAAGTAAGCATTGCTGCCTCTTTTGCAATGTCCTCCTCCAGCTCACTGGGGAGAAAACCCTTGATCAACACACGGTCAACATCGGTATACTCCCGGTCACGTCTCGGCTCTGCAGTGGGGTCTGCGGCAACTGCGCCGCTCTCCACCGGCTGACCTGCCACCGGCAGCAGCGTAGGATAGCTGACATAGCGAGGCAGCAGCCGGTTCATGGAAACCGCTTCCGTCTCCACCTTCGGAAATGCCGCCCCGGTAACACGGTAGCTTTCCACAAAGCTGCGCTGGAAGCTGTAGCGCTGCACCTTTTGCACACGTCCGTTCATGCGGCAGGCAGCAAAGTCAGCCGCTTCCGCAATACACTTACCATCCCGGTATATTTCCGCACCGAAGAAAGGCAGCTCATCCACCGTGTAGTAAGTACCCACATTGGCAGAATAGACCTCAACGGTCAGCTGTACTTCATTGCCTGCCCAGGGTGTCAGGTCATACACATCCACACGGCTGTAGCCGTGGGCGGCACGGGCAGGACCGTAGCCGACAAGCTGCGTTCCCACGGTGAAACGGTAAAGATTGGAGGCTGCTATTTTCAGCACGTCACCCTTTTGGGGTGTCATATCATACTGAAACAGCAGATGGATATTCATTTCCTTTTGCAGTCCTTTTCCCCAAATTGCATTCATGGGGACACCTCCTTATGGCTTATGGGAAGCTTCATTGTAAAACCGGAGATTCCCACGGTCGCTTTTCGGGCTGTTTACCGATGCAGGTTACGCTTTCGCAGCACCGTCAGCGCCACCTCCGGGTCATTGCCGGTGATATTATCGCAATCATACTCCACACAGCGAAGAACATCTTCCTCTGTGTCGGCGCAGAACAGCCATGCCAGAATTCCTCTGGAACGGGCAAATGCCACGTCCTCCCGAATTTGGGCATCGTTGCAGGTCTTCCAGCTGATGGGAATGCCCATGCCGAACATCACATCGTAGGTCTCCTCAGTGAAATTCTGCATGTACCGTCCGGGGAAGCCCTGGCAGCGCATGTGGGGATACGCCCTTTTTGTATAGCGGATCATTTCCGCATCAAAGGATGCGATCACCGACCGCTCCTCCAGGTCAAACCGCTTCAGCATGGCAATGGTTTTGTCCACCGTCTCGTAGGTCATATCCTTGATCTCCACATTCAGGAGCAGCCGGGGATAGCCTGCCGCCAGGGACAGCACCTCTTCCAGGGTGGGGATCTGCATGCCTGCAAATTCCTCGCCGAACTTTATGCCAAAGTCAAAGCTTTTCAGCTCTTCCAATGTATATTCACGCACTGCGCCGGTGTGGTCGGAGGTTCTGTCAATGGTGCAGTCATGGATCACCACCGGCACACCGTCAGCGGTAATATTCACATCAAATTCAATCAGGTCAACACCCAGCGCAATGGCCTTTTCAAAAGACAGCAGGGTGTTTTCCGGGTACTTCGCCTTGATGCCTCTGTGTCCCAGCACCGGGATATGGGTTTCTGTTTTATACCACAATTCCTTAGCCATTGTATACTATCGCTCCTTATAATTCAATCAGCTTACGCAAATTTTCTGTGTTTTCTGCCAGCGTCGCACCCTTTGCAAAGACACTGGAAGAGCCTGCCACAAAAATGTCGGCGCCTGCCTCACTCATGCGCTTTGCATTCTCAAAGCTTACGTTGCCGTCCACCTCAATCTCCAGGTGACCGTAGCCCTCTGCTACCAACCAAGTGCGAAGCTTCTGAATTTTCTTAATGGTGGACTCCACCAGCTTCTGTCCTGCAAAGCCGGGATTGACGGTCATGATCAGTACGCCGTCAATGTCATCCAGCAGGCTGTCCAGGGAGCTGATGGGTGTGGAGGGGTTAATGGCCACCAGCGCCTTTGCGCCTCTTGCCCGAATGGCAGTCAGCGCTCTGTGCAGATGGGCGGATGCCTCAAAGTGAACGGAGACGTAATCCCCCTCCCCAAAGACAAACCAGTCCATTTTCCGCTCCGGGTCATTGATCATCAGGTGGATATCCAGAGGAAGCTTTGCCCGTTCCTTCAGCTGGCGGATAAAATCCGTACCCAGGGTATAGTTGGACACAAAGCTTCCGTCCATAACATCAATATGCAACAGGTCAGAGCCACAGCTTTCCAGTTCCTGCAGGCAGCGTTCTACCTCCAGCAGAGGGGCGCACATAACAGAGGGTGCAATCTTCTTACTGCTCATCCTGCACCTCCATAGAGATCAGGACCTTGTTGAAAAAGTCGCTTTTGTTTTTCATCATTTCAAAAGCATCATTTACCTTTTCCAGGGGGAACACATGGGTGATCAGCGGCTTTACGTTAATGCCGCCCAGCGCCATTTCCTTCAGTGCCTCCTGCCAGTCATTCTGACGACTGTTATAAGAGGAGTTCCAGGTACCCAGCACCGTCAGCTCCTTTCGGAGGATATGCCAGTAGGTCTTTTGGCTCATATCCATAGCGCCCATGGGGTTGCCCATCAGCACCATTCTGCCTGCAGGAGAGATTGCCTCCAGGCATTTTTCCAGTGCGGCAGGATGACCCGTACCCTCCAGGACACACTGGATCTTCTCTGCACCGGTGTACTCTGCAAAGCCAAACTCCCGGCACACTTCCAGCTTTCGTGGGTCAATATCAAAATAATACACCTGCTTTGCGCCAAACCGCTTTGCCCACTGACCGGCAATGATGCCGATAGGCCCTGCGCCGGAGATCAGCACATTGTCCCCTTCTGCCACCTGCAATCTGCCAATGGCATGTCTTGCCACTGCCACAGGCTCGCACATAGCGGCCTCCTGATAGCCCAAGCCCTCGGGGATCAGCAGCAGATTCCAGCGCTTGACAGCCAGCAGCTGGCTCATGCCGCCGTCACGACGGGAGCCGTAGTAATCGTAATCCTCGCAAGTGGCATACTGCTCCTGCTTGCAGTTATCGCAGGTAAAGCAAGGCAACAGCGGAAACACAGCGACCGCTTTTCCCGTAAGCTCGCCCTTGGGATCCTCCACCACCTGACCGGCAAATTCGTGACCGATCACCGTGGGAAAATGATATGTTCCCTTTGTGTACACTCTGGGAAGATCGCTGCCGCAGACACCGCAATATTTTACGGCAACCAGCACCTCATCCTCTTCGCAACGGGGCTGCGCAATATCCTCATAGCGCAGGTCGCCGATGCCGTGTAAATTCGCACATTTCATAAAATAATACCCCTATCTTTTTTTTACTTACTGTGTTATGATAAGGCAAACGAAAGCAAAACGCAATCTTTGGCGGTTATTTTGAGAAACGATCACGTATTACAATCACATTCGTTCATTTTAGAAACGAAACGAAAGCAGGGATTAAAATGTACAATCTGGAACGGCAGGAGCAGATCATCCGCATCCTGGAGGAGAGAAAATCAATCAGTGTACAGCAGCTGTCAAAATTGTTGTACGTCAGTCAGCCCACGGTACGCAGAGACCTGGACATTTTGAGCCGTCAGGGAAAGGTGCAGCGTACCCATGGCGGTGTTGTGCTGCGGCAGGCATCGGACACGGAGATCCCACTGATGTTCCGTGAGGATCAGAACAATGCCGCCAAGAAAGCCATTGCCGAAAAGGCTGCGCTACTAATCCATGACGGAGATGTGATCTTCCTGGACGCCTCCTCCACCGTGTCCTATCTTGTTCCCCATCTTAAAAAGTTCCACGACCTGCTGGTGGTTACCAACAGTCCCAAGACCTCCATGCGGTTAGGGGAGCAGAACATCAAAAACTACTGCACCGGCGGTCTTCTGCTTGCCCACTCCATTGCCTATGTGGGCAGTGAGACAGAAAAATTCATTTCCGGCATCAATGCGGATGTTTTCTTCTTTTCCAGCCGGGGCTACACCGAGGACGGTTACATCACCGACTCCTCGGAAAGCGAGGTAGCGGCAAAGAAGGCCATGCTGCAAAACGCCCAAAGAAGCTATTATCTTTGTGACAGCAGCAAACGGGGCAAGAAATTTGCCTTTAATGTTTGCAGCAGCAAAGCGCTGGCCGGCATAATTGACGAAACCTGATTTCTTATATAAAAACCAATGGCGT
>JAFYNQ010000092.1 GCA_017548065.1 Oscillospiraceae bacterium | reverse complement strand
CGTGGTTAACATTGTAAACGATGGTGGGCAGGTCGTTGCCGGCAGGAGCAGAGATAACAACCTTCTTAGCGCCAGCGGTGATGTGAGCAGCAGCCTTGTCCTTAGCGGTGTAGAAGCCGGTGCACTCCAGCACAACGTCAACACCCAGCTCGCCCCAGGGCAGCTCAGCAGCGTTAGCCTTTGCGTAGATGGTGATCTTCTTGCCGTCCACAGTGATGGAATCCTCACCGGACTCAACAACGTGACCCTGAGCAGCGTAGTTGCCCTGAGTGGAGTCGTACTTCAGCAGGTGAGCCAGCATAGCGGGAGAGGTCAGGTCATTGATAGCAACAACCTCGAAACCCTCGGCACCGAACATCTGACGGAAAGCCAGACGGCCGATACGGCCAAAACCATTGATCGCAACTTTAACAGACATAGTTTATTCCTCCATTACTTCTTGCTGCATTGCAGCATAAATTACATTTTTTGAGGCTTTCATGAAAACCCCATTCCTCATCATTATACAATATTTGCAATTTCTTGTAAAGTGTACGATTTGTAAAAATCCATTATTTTTTCAACAATTTCCTTGTAAGAATGGACAATTTAATAGACATTTTCAAAAGCAACAAAAGAAAATCTCCCGATGGGTCGGATTTGCCCATCGGGAGTATCTCATTTGAATTTTTGGGATTCGGCAACTGCCAGCTGGTCGCAGCGGTTGTTTTTGGGGTTATCTGCGTGTCCCTTGACCCAGTGGTAGTGAAGCTGGTGGGTCATGGTCAGCTGCAGAAGCACCTCCCACAGATCCGGGTTCAGGGCAGGCTTCTTGTCGGACTTGATCCAGCCCTTCTTCTTCCAGCCCCATGCCCAGCCCTTTTCCAGGGCATCAATGACGTACTTACTGTCCGAATACAGTTCCACGATACAAGGCTCCTTCAGCGCCTGCAGACCACGGATCACCGCCGTCAGCTCCATGCGGTTGTTGGTGGTGTTGGCTTCGCCGCCGGACAGCTCCTTTTCCTTGCCCATAAACTCCAGGATCGCACCCCAGCCGCCGGGGCCGGGATTGCCGGAGCAGGCGCCGTCGGTGTACAAGGTTACGGTTTTCAAGCTTCCGTCTCCTCTTCGGTGTTTTCCACACGCTCCAAACTCACCAGCTTGTTGCCCTCCTCAATACGCATGACGATAACGCCCTGCACATCACGCTTATACACATTGATGGAGCTTGCCGGCACACGGATGATGACACCGCCGTTTTCAATCAGCATAACATCATCGGTGTCCTTCACCAGGCAGCAGCCTGCCACCTTGCCGGTCTTGGCAGTAATATTGTAGTTCTTAAGACCCTTACCGCCACGGGACTGGGCAACCTTCTCCCCATTGGGGCCGGTTCGCAGGTACTCAGCCAGCTCTGTACGCTTGCCGTAGCCGTTTTCGGTAACGGTGAGCAGGGTAGTGCCTTCCTCAGCCTTCTGTGCGCCGATGACAAAGTCATCGCCGGAGAGGTTGATACCACGGACACCGGCAGCATCTCTGCCCATGGGTCTTACATCCTTTTCGTTGAAGCAAATTGCCATGCCGCCGGCAGTGGCCAGGATAATGTTATCGTCGCCGTTGGTACGGATCACATTGATCAGCTGGTCACCCTCATCCAGGGTAATGGCACGGATGCCGGTAGTGCGACGGGTGTTAAGGGCATTGAGCACCAGGCGCTTCACAGTACCCTTACGGGTGACCATCACCAGGTATTCCTCTTCGTTGAATTCCTTGGTGATCACCATGGCGGTGACAGTCTCACCCTGCTCCAGCGGCAGAATGTTGATCATAGCTGTGCCACGGGCGGTACGTCCTGCTTCAGGGATCTGATAACCCTTCCGATGGTGTACCTTACCCTTGTCCGTAAAGAACAGAATATGGTCATGGGTGGAGGCGATGTAAAGGCTCTTCACATAGTCCTCTTCCTTCAGGTTCTGTGCATTGACACCTCTGCCGCCACGGGACTGGGTACGGTAAGTATCCACGGGCATACGCTTCACGTAACCCTGGTTGGAAATGGTGAAAGCGCACTGCTCCTCTTCGATCAGGTCTTCAATGTCAATATCGTCTTCAATATCCTGGATCTCGGTCTTACGGTCATCGCCGTACTTTTCGCCGATCTCCACCAGCTCATCACGAAGAACACCCTTCAGGCTTTCAGGGTTGGCAAGCAGTTCCTCAAAGTAACGGATGCGCTCCTGCAGCTCATCGTACTCTGCCTGCAGCTTTTCACGGTCCAATCCCTGCAGTGCCTTCAGGCGCATGTCAAGAATTGCCTGTGCCTGCACCTCGGACAGACCGAAGCGCTCCATCAGCTTTTCTCTTGCATCGTCATAAGCGGAACGGATAATGTGAATAACCTCGTCAATGTTATCCTGGGCAATGAGCAAGCCCTCCAACAGATGGGCACGCTCCTGCGCCTTCTTCAGGTCATAACGGGTACGACGGGTCAAAACCTCTATCTGGAAGGTGAGATACTCATCCAGGATCTGACGCAGCGTGAGAATACGGGGCTGCTTCTGGTCGTCCACCAGCGCCAGCATGATGATACCGAAGGTGGTCTGCATTGCTGTCTGCTTGAACAAGGTGTTCAGCACCACCTGGGGATTGGCATCACGCTTCAGCTCAATAACGATACGCATACCGATACGGTCGGACTCGTCACGCAGGTCGGAAATACCTTCAATCTTCTTGTCACGCACCTGCTCTGCGATCTTGCGTACCAGTTCGCTCTTGTTTACCTGGTAGGGCAGCTCTGTAACGATGATACGGGTACGGTCAGCGCCGAATTCTTCAAATTCCGCACGGGCACGCACAACGATCTTGCCACGGCCGGTGGCATAGGCTGCACGGATGCCGCTTCTGCCCATGATAATACCACGGGTGGGGAAGTCGGGACCGGAGATATGCTCCATCAGATCCGGGGTAGAGATCTCGGGATCGTCAATCACAGCCACGCAGGCATTGATGACCTCACGGAGATTGTGAGGGGGAATGTTGGTAGCCATACCAACGGCAATACCGTTGGAGCCGTTGACCAGCAGGTTGGGGAAACGGCTGGGCAGCACACGAGGCTCTTTTTTGGACTCGTCAAAGTTGGGATCCCAGTTGACAGTGTCCTTGTCAATGTCACGAAGCATCTCGTTGGAGATCTTCGCAAGACGTGCCTCTGTATAACGGTAAGCAGCCGCAGGGTCGCCGTCCACAGAACCGAAGTTACCCTGGCCGTCCACCAGCATATAGCGCATAGAGAAATCCTGGGCAAGACGCACCATGGCATCGTACACAGAGCTGTCACCGTGGGGGTGATAGCTACCCAGCACAGCACCGACGGTGGTAGCGGATTTCTTGTGTTTTTTATCCGAGGTCAGACCGTCCTCATACATGGTGTAGAGAATACGGCGGTGAACCGGCTTCAAGCCGTCACGCACATCCGGCAATGCACGGCCCACAATAACACTCATGGCATACTCAATATAGGATTTCTCCATTTCGTCCACAAGGTTAGACTCCGTGATCACCTGATCCGGAAACAAAATATCTTCCGGTTTATAATTACGATTATGTTTTGCCAATAAAGACACCTCCGAAGCGAATGGACGCTTTTCCCTGCCTTGCCCCCCGCACTTGTGAGGGGGGTGTCATGGCATTAGCCATGACGGGGGGAGTCCATACCTGATTTAACTTCTTCATCAATTACAGTACAAACACCATAAAAATTTTTATCAATATCTAGGTTACAAAAACGAATTACCTTTAATCCGTATTTATTTAAAATATCTGTTCTTTTTTCATCTCGTATTGCAGCCGACGGATCATAATGACCACTACCATCCAACTCAATAACCAGCTTTGCTTTAAAACAGTAAAAATCAACGATGTAATTATCAATACATTTTTGCCTTTGAAAACGGATAGGATAGGTTTTTAAAAAACAATGCCACAGTTTTCTTTCCCATGGGGTCATATTTTGGCGCAGATCTTTCGCTCTTTGCTTGTTTTCGGGATTGTGTTCCACTTTATACTCCCCCCGCCCTTTCGGGCACCCCCCTCATAAATGCGGGGGGCAAGGCTACATTACATCAAATATCAATATTCACTGCGTATTTTGCGTTGTGTTCGATCCATTCCTTACGGGGTTCTACCTGCTCGCCCATGAGGACGGAGAAGATCTCGTCGGCACGGCGGGCATCCTCCAGGGTGATACGGCGGAGGGTACGTCTTTCGGGATCCATGGTGGTCTCCCAAAGTTCATCCTTGTTCATCTCACCGAGACCCTTATAGCGCTGGATCTCAATACGGGCATTGCTCTCGCCTCGCATTTCCGCAGACACCTGATCACGCTGCTCGTCGGAGTAAGCCACACGGGAGTTCTTACCACGGGACAGCTTGTAAAGAGGCGGCACAGCGGAATATACAAAGCCGTTTTCAATCAGCGGCCGCATATAGCGGAAGAAGAAGGTCAGCAGCAGTGTACGGATATGGGCGCCGTCCACGTCAGCATCGGACATGATGATGATCTTATGGTAGCGCAGCTTATTGATATCAAAGTCCTCACCGATGCCGCCGCCCAGAGCGGTGATCAGGGGAGAGAGCTTATCGTTGCCGTAAATACGGTCGGCTCTTGCCTTTTCCACGTTGAGCATTTTACCCCACATGGGCAGGATCGCCTGGAAACGGGAGTCTCTGCCCTGGTTGGCAGAGCCTGCAGCGGAGTCACCCTCAACGATGTAAATTTCGCACAGAGAGGGGTCTTTTTCGTTGCAGTCCTTCAGCTTGTCAGGCATACCGCCGGACTCAAGACCGGTCTTGCGACGGGCATTGTCACGGGCCTTTCTTGCTGCCTCACGGACACGGTTTGCCTCCATTGCCTTTTCAAGAATGATCTTGGCAACGGCAGGATGCTCTTCAAAATAGGTGGTCAGCTGGTCGCCTACGATCTGCTCCACCAGGGTACGGATGTAAGCATTACCCAGCTTTGCCTTTGTCTGACCTTCAAACTGGGCATCGGTAAGCTTCACAGAGATAATGGCGGTGATACCTTCACGGCAATCGTCGCCGCCTACCTTGTCATCACCCTTAATGACACCCTTTTTGGTGCCGTAGTTATTGATCACACGGGTCAGAGCCGTCTTAAAGCCGGTTTCGTGCATACCACCCTCGGGGGTACGGACGTCATTGGCAAAGGACTGCAGAGACTCGCTGTAGCCATCGTTATACTGAATTGCGATCTCCGCAGAGGCATCACCCTTGGCGCCGGACAGATAGATCACATCGCTGTGGATGGCTGTCTTGGTGCGGTTGGACCAGGTGACGAACTCACGGATGCCGCCTTCATAGCACATAACATCCTTCTGCGGATTCTCCGGGCGCTTGTCCTCAATGGAAATGGACAGACCTGCGTTCAGGAAAGCCTCCTCACGCATACGCTCATGCAGAATGTCATAGGAATAGATCACATCGTCAAACATTTCCGGATCGGGCTGGAAGGTGACCTCGGTACCGGTTTTGTCGGTGTCGCCCACCACACGCATTTCCTGGGTGATGGCGCCACGGGCAAATTTCATTTCGTGGATCTTGCCGTTTTTGTAAACACGGACACACAGCCACTGGGAAAGG
>JAFYNQ010000011.1 GCA_017548065.1 Oscillospiraceae bacterium | reverse complement strand
CCTCATCAGAGGGAGGCTTTCCTTCCTCCAACTGCAACCTGCATTTGTTTCTTCGTTTTTCCGGCACTTGGTTTTCCGGTTCACCGCCATAGGCTCTTTTGAACCACTCGTATAACGAGTGGTTTTCTTTATACAAAAAGGGCGGCACGTGATGTGCCGCCCTTGCAAGGGATGGAATTACTTTTCGTTCCAGATGGGGTTGCCGATTGCCAGCAGAGAGTTGTCGGTGACGTCATAAACTTCCACGTAGTAGTAGTTGGAAGCATTGTCGCAATCAAAGGCGAAGTAAGCAGTCTCCTGGCAGGAAACGGGAGCAGTGAATACAACACCGTTCTGATCGTACACGTCTGCACGGTACTCATGGGTTTCATCGTAAAGGCTCTCGTGGAAGTCACCTACGCTGAAGCTGAAGCGCTTGCCCTCAAAAGCGGTGGTGCCGCCCATGACAGTATCGCCAATGACAGAGCGAATGCCCACGCCGCCGGCTACGAACGTGCCGTTACGCATCTGCTCAACCCATGCTGCTGCGCTTCTCTCTGCGGAGTAGATAACGGAGACAGCCTTATCGGAAGGCATAGCGTGCTCGTCATTACCTGCCGTTGCGAAGACCTTGTAGCCTGCCTTCAGCATATCTGTCCACAGCTGGTAATTGCGCTTGACCAGATAACCATCACGGGTGGAGAGATAGGTGTAGAAGACCTCAATGCCGGTGTTCTCACGGAAATAAGCATCTGCAACATCAGTGGAGTCAATATAGCCGTCAGCCTTGGGGTGAACCAGTGCCACGAAGCCACCGTTGGCATAAACAGCCTCGCAAACCTCGGCAAAGCGCTCTGCGGTGAAGGCGGGATAATCAAAGTGCCAGCCGCCTGCCAGCTTTGCAGCATTGGTGCCACTGTAGTCCTCGGGGTAGTACTTCCAGTTGAACTCGGAGAAGGAGGAGACAACTGCTTCCAGACCCTTGGGGTCAGAGAAGATCATGTTGTAGTGCAGCTTCACGCCGGTACGGTCCTTAATGGTACATGCAGCCTCGGAACCGCCGATGAAGATGGTGTTGTCCCACTCATCCAGGTACATATGGGAGGACTGTCTGTGGTCAACGATGGTAGCAAAGTCCATGTTCAGGCGCTCCAGCTCGCTCTTCCAGACATCCAGTGTCTGCTTGCCGTCGGAGGAGCCGCCGGTGTTTGCGTGATCGTGCAGCTCACCGTGGTAAGCCTGCAGACCTGCGTACTGGGTGTTCAGGGCGACAACATCCTCGGACACATTGAAGTCCAGGGAATCCCAAGGCTCGCCAATCAAGCCGTTGCCACTCCACTGGGTCATAAATGCCTGCATAGTTGCAGCCTGTGCATAGTATTCGTTGAGCTGCTGCTGTACAGTTGCCAGGATATCATACAGGCTGTAGTTAGCGCCGATGCCGGTGTAGGTCACACCGTCAATGGTGATATAAGCTTCTGCAAAGATCTGCATCTGTGCGTAGATGCTGTTCATGGCGATACGCTCCTGGGAAGCGCCGTCGGTGGCATCCTTCAGGATACCTGCGATCATAGCGCCGGTCTTGGTAACACCGGACTCAAAAGCGTCGGCAGCAAAGGTAGTGTACAGAGCAGTCTCATCGTTTGCAAAGTCAGTGCCGGGGAAGTTCTTCATGCTGATCGCCAGACCGAAGGTGCCGATGAGAGGCTTCACGGTCTCGTCGCAGCTCCACTTTGCGGTGTAGTAGATACCGCCCATGGCAGGACGCAGTGCAACAGCAGTCAGGCGAGCTTCCACACGGTGGAAGGAGTAAGCACCCTCAGCTTCCATGGTGTAGTAATCCTTGTTCTGCACACGGGTCAGCGCAGTGTTTGCAAGGGTAACACCCTCCAGGGTAGCCGTGCCGAAGCCGTCAAAGTCATCGTTTGCGGTATCAAACAGAGTAACCGTAGCAGCGCCGGAGATCGCGACCTCCTGACCTGCAATGTCAACCACGTATGCGCCCTCAGGCAGAACCAGTGCGCCGGGTGCAGCACGCAGGTAAGCAGCATCTGCGTAAGCAGCAACCGCATCCTCGTTGGACTTGTACCAGGTCTTTGCACCGTCGGCTGCAACAGTGGCAGCGCCGGCAAAGCACAAAGTGCCGTCCTTTGCAAAGACAAAGGTATCTTCGTAGTTTTCTACAGTGAACTTACCTGCGAAATCGCCGGTGGAAATGCCACGGCCGTTGGCAAATGCCTTGCCGTAAACACCGTCAGCGATCATGGAATTTGTAAGGGTATCTGCAAGGTAGCAGGACAGTTCCTGGGCAAACTCAGGCAGGATCTCCAACATAGTGTGGGCGTTCATGTACAGATCGTCGCCCTTACTCTTGGCAACGCCGCCGGAAATAACAGCATTACCCAAAATCAGCTTACCGATCAGCTTATCGCTGTTGCCGCCGAAGGCTGCGTAGATATTACCGCCGTCGCCCAAAGCAGTACCGTTAATGACCTGGGGAATGGGTGTCTCGGCATTGCCGTCGTCCTTAATGGTCAGAGAGGCGTTCAGCGCAGTTGTGCCGTAGCCAAAGCTTGCGTAGATGTTACCGCCGGAAGCCTCGGTGTAGCCGCCGGAGACAACACCGCCGGTGATGGCGATCTTACCGTTATTGGCAAAGATGTTACCGCCGTTACGGTAGCCGGTGCCGTCCTTAACAACACCGCCGGTAATGTTCAGTACAGAGTTGGTGGAGGACAGATAGAAGTTACCGCCACGGTCCTTTGCTGTACCGCCGGAGACAACAGCAGTGCCGCTGATGGTGACAGTTGCAGCAGTGGAGGGGTAAATGTTACCTGCAAGATCCGATGCATAGCCATCCAGAACCTCGCCGCCGGAAACAGTAAGGGTTGCGTTGGTAGCGAAGAAGTTACCACCGCCAACAGCCTGACAGCCGACAACCTTACCTGCGGACATAGTACCGGTTGCATAAACCAGATAGACGCCGCCGCCGTTGGTGGATGCAACGCCGCCGGAGATCACACCGCCGGTGATGTTCAGCAGCGCAGTACGCTGGGCAATGGCTGCCTTATCAGCAGTTGCAGCTTCCTTGGCAGCGCCGGCAACGTAAACGTTTGCGCCGTTGACAGCCTTACCGCCGGAGATGGTGCCGCCCTTGATGTTCAGGGTGGGATAACCTGCGTAACCCACCTCGGTAATGGCAGCGATGTTACCGCCGTTGCCGGTTGCAGTACCGCCGGTGATCTCTACATTTTCAATATTGATGTAGCATCTGTTGCCGGTGGGGTTTGCAGTGCCGATGTTACCGCCGTTTGCAGCCTTACCACCGGAGATCTTGCCGGAGACGAAGGTTGCAGTTACAGAGTTAGCGCAGCAGATGTTACCGCCGGAAACAGCTGCTTCACCGCCGGTGACGGTGGTGTTAATCATTGCAAAGGTGCTGTTCTTTGCCAGGATATTACCGCCGGAAACAGTAGCCTTACCACCGGTGAAGGTACAATCTTCCACAGTAACGGGCTTGTTAACGGTGAAGAAAGAACCGCCGTTTTCCGCAGTACCGCCGGTGAAGGTACAGCCCTTAACCGTCAGAGGGCCATCCTGGTTAAAGAGGTTACCGCCAAACAGCTTGCCCACGCCATCAGCGAAAGAGGTATTTTCCACAATGGCGCTGGTACAAGCCATCAGCAGCACGTTACCGCCGTAGCCATTGGTATCACACTTACCGCCGGTGAAGGTGGAATTTGCAATGGTAACGTCAGCCTTGTTTGCATACAGGTTGCCGCCGTACTTGCCGTAGCCATTGGTAAAGGTACAGCCGTCAATATTCAGCGTACCGCCGCTTTGATAAACAATACCGCCGTAAGCAGTTCTGCCGGCTGCGGTGGAGGTGGATGTGAAATTACAGTTTGTCAGGGTGACAACGTTGTTTTCACCGCGGATAATAAGGCCGTAGTTGTTGGCATTTGTGGAACCACTGGTGACATTCACGTTGGTCAATGTCAGGTCATTGCCTGCGCCTACAGCGCTGAAGACCTTGCCGGCATACTTAAAGGGCATATCCACAGCATTGTCATAGATGTCCACATCTTCCATGATCATCTTACCCTGGTTCACAATAAACATTGCGCCGTTGCCGTTGATCTTGGAATTGTTGATGATGGTACCGTTTACAAAGGTATGGGTGGTATTTGCATTGTAAGTACCAAAGAAACGGGTAGCAGAATCCTTGGGGCTGGAGTAGGTAAGGGTCTTACCGTTCAGGTCAAAGTAGGTATTGACCTCATTATTACCGGCACTCAAATAATACACGGTGGAGTCCTGGTCAATGGTAATGTCCGCAGTGAGCTTGTAGTACCGGGTCATACCTGCGGTATAGTTTTCCGTCAGGTTCTTGCCCTTGGTAGCGCCGCCGAACCAGTTCAGGAAGTCTTCCTTAGAACCCAGCTCGATCCATTCCACGTTTTCGGGAACGGTAGCGGCCTGCGCAGTGATGGCAATGGCAGCGACCAGCATAACCAGCATCATCAGCACAGCAAATAAGCGCTTTTTCATATTGCTTACCTCCTAGTAAATTTTGCGATTTTTGAAATATCCCTCCCGTAGGCGTTTGTTCATGCTGTTTGCTTCGGTTGGATGCTTTACTGCAGGGTAAGGAATTTCCTGCCTTAAATCCGAAACAAACAAGAATCAAACCTTGCTTTCAGGTAGCGGATATTTCTATAGCAATATAATTATAACACCAAATTTGTAAAAAGGAAATAACTTTTTTCTATAGGTATATAACTTTTTCTATATAATTAACAAAATTGACTTTTTTCCCTTGGTAACGTATAATAAAATCATGCTGTAAGCTTTGATGCGGAACGGATAAATCCGTTCCCTACGGGCAATTTTTAATCATTATAAGGAGTGTATTTATTATGCATATTCATCACGATCATACTTGTGGCGACCACAGCCACGCACATGAGCATACCCACAGCCATGAGCACACCCATGACGGTGTTACCCATACCCACGAGCATTGCCACAGCCACGAGCACGGTCACGCCCATCCCCATGAGCACGACCACCTCCACGGCGAGGGTCATACCCATGACCACAGCCACGAGTGCAGCGCAGGCTGCAACAGCTGCTGCGGCAGCTGCCACACCCCCACGCCCATGGAGGAGCTGATGGCGCTGATGCAGTACATGGCAAACCACAATGCCGCCCATGCCCGTGAGCTGGCAGAGCTGGCAGGCCGTCTGGAGGATGCCGGCAATCACGCTGCTTACGAGCAGGTCATGGCTGCTGTTTCTGATTTTGAAAAGGGCAATATGCGTCTTGCCGCTGTGCTGGCAAGCCTGAAGTAAGGAGAAAAACATGGAACAGATCAAAGCCGGCTACAGCCGTGTGTGCTTCAGCCCCGACAAAGCTGTGAATATGAACAGCGTCAAGATCGGTGAGACCGTTTACGAAGACATTTACACCACTGCGCTGTACCTGGAGCAAGGCGAGACCCGTACCCTGGTCATCCACATGGATGTGCGCAATGTCTACACCTATTTTTCCAACACCGTCCGTCCCATGATCACCGAGGCAACCGGTGTGCCGGCAGAAAACATCTTCCTGCACACACCCCACAACCATTCCAGCCCCGATTGCTCTGCGGAAAACAACCCCACCATTATTGATTGGCGTGAGCGTATTGGCTTCCCCGCCATTGTGAAGGCAGCAAAAGAGGCTGTGGAAGATGCCAAGGTCATCACCGCTATGGAAGGCGCAGAAACAGAAGCGCCCCAGGTGAATTTCGTCCGCCGCTATCTTATGGAGGATGGCAACTGGTGCGCCATTGGCAACCCCTCCAAAGTGCCCAAGGTTGCCCACGAAAGCGATGCTGACCGCATGCTGCGTGCTGTGCGTATCAAGCGTGAAAGCGGAAAAGACATCGTGCTGGTAAGCTATCAGACCCACGCCGCCGGTGCTTTGGGCGCACGTCCCACGGAGATCAACGCCGATTTTGTTGGCTCTCTTCGTGACACCGTGGAGGCTGACGGCACATGTGTTGCCATGTATCTCCAGGGCGCTTGCGGTGACGTGAACAACTCCACCCGTATTCAGAGCGAAAAGCATTTGGTCGTTCCCTATGAGCAGGTGGGCATCACCCTGGGCGAGACCGCTTTGAAGGCGCTGGAAAATGCAAAGCCCATGGACTTTGGCCGCCTGCAGGTGCTGTCCACCACCCTCACCTGCTACACCAACCACGCAACCGACCACCTGGTGGAGGCTTGCCGTGCCATTCAGGCGCAGGAAGACCCCGAAAAGCGGAAGCAGATGTGTCAGGAGCTGGGTGTTTGCGCCTTTGCAGAACCCGGCATGATCATCCGCCGCTCTACCTTTGCAGAAACCGAAGAAATGCCCCTGGCGACCCTGGCCCTGGGCGATCTTGCCTTCGGCTTCTTCCCCTTTGAAATGTTCCACACCAACGGTCAGCAGCTGCGTGCCGCTTCTCCCTTCCCCATGACCTTCCCCTGCGGCTACTCCCTGACCTACCTGGGCTATATGCCCGACTGCACCGCTGTTCCCCATGGCGGCTACGAGGTATTTATGTGCCGCTATGTCCCCGGTACCGGCGAGCATGTGGTGCTGAAGCTGGCAGCCATGATGCAGGAAATGATGAAAGAAAGAGGTTAATACTATGTGTCTTTCTACTGTTTACAAAAACAACATGGAGCCTGCCTCCATCGTCATGAAAAACGTCATGCGCATTGAGTGCCGTGACGGCAAAGTGATCCTCACCGACCTGATGGACCGCACCGTTGAGATCGAAGGCACCCTCCGCCAGGCCAACCTGGTAGACGGCTACGTGATCGTAACAGAGAACTGAGCGCTTCACCCTCTATTGCCTTATGGCAATGTGAAGTTTCCTGCGGAAGTGAAGTTACTGCGTAGTGAAGTTTGCCTGACGGCAAGTGAAGTTTTCCCCTGCGGGGAAAGTTGTGGTGTCGCCAAGGGCGACTATCTAAATAAGTCCGCTACGCGGACACATCCACTGCCGCAACGCGGCAACTTCACTTTGCAACGCAAAACTTCACTGGCATCGCCAACTTCACTTTTGCGAAGCAAAAACTTCACCCTCTATTGCCTGACGGCAAGACTCCCCCCGACACGGCTGATGCCGTGCCACCCCCCTCATAAATGCGGGGGGCAAGAGAACGCCGCACCCCCACAATTCTTAATTCTTAACTCTTAATTCTTAATTCCTAACTACCTCTCCCCTCTCCACTCTTAACTCTTAACTCTTAATTCTTAACTCTTAACTAAAAAATCCTCCCATCCGGGAAGACCGGATGGGAGGATTTTTTTACTGTCTTTCTTCGTAGAACATGGCTACCGCTGCGTGGGCGGCTTCCTGCAGTTCACGAGCCGTGATGCCTTCGTTGAGGCCGTAGATCTGGCCGTTGTGTTCGTAGGTGGGTTCGTAGCCGATGCCGATGCAGCTTCGGCCTGTCAGAACCTCAAACCACACGCAGGCATTCAGGTACTGACCGCCGCCGATGTCGCCATCGTGGTAGTAGTCACCGCCGTTGACCTGTCCGTAGAAATCACGTCCCAAACGGGCGCACAGCTGGTCATAGCCGTTGTTGCGGATGATATTCCATGCTTCGCCGCTGGGAACACGAGGCATATCCCAAAGTCCACAGACAAGGTCTGCATATTCCCGCTGGACCTGGTAGGACTTATCCTGGGTTGCCTTATCGGGAACGGTGTAATCGTCACCGTCACGCTTGAAGCCTACCTGGTATGCCCAAGTCTGGTGCCAGTACAGCTCTGCATTGGGGAACTGCGCACGAAGGTAAGGAATCAGATTTTCGTAGGCTTCCTTATGGTTGTTATATGCCTCTTCCGGAGCATAGGACGTATTGCCTACACGCCACACGCCGCTGCCCTCCTGAATGGAGATCACGTCCCATTCATACTGACCCAAGCACCATTCCAGATTCTTGGAGGTCACGCTGACACGCTGCATGCTTTCGGTGGTGTGGAACACGTAGTTTGCTTCGCCTGTCAGCCACCAGTTGTAGTGCTTGGACAATCTGCAGCCGGAGTAATACACGTTACATACACGCATGGGGATGCCTGCTGCCTGACCCAGCGCCCACAGCTCCTGCACATAGTAAGAGCAGAAGGAGTTGCCGATCATCAGGATGTTCATATAGCCGTCATCCTCAGGCTGGGGGATCTTGTTCAGTTCCCAGCCGTCCATGCCGTCTTCTGCCCACTTTTCGTAGAACGCACGCATGGGCAGAGTCAGGCGGCGGTAGTGCTGGGGATCGGTGACGATCAGGCCGTCCACAGCCTGCATAACATCCTTCAGGCTCATGGCAACGGCATCGCTCATCAGCACAGTGCCGTCCTTCAGTGTCACATAAGCGCCGGCCATAACGGGCATCTGTCCGTAAGCATTGTTCAGGATCTCCTCACGGTCTTCCTTCATGATGCCGGAAACCAGCACGCCGGTCTTCTTTTCGCCGTTTGCCAGGCTGCTGCCGTCACAGACAGTATACAGCGTATCACTGTCGGTAGCAAAGTCTGCACCGGGAGCATTTTCGGTGGATACGGCAACGCCGTAGCTTTCAATCATAGCTGCCACGGTTTCGTCCGCTGCCCACTCACCGGTGTAGTACAGACCGTCAGCAGAGGGACGCAGCGCCACATTGGTGATACGGCTCT
Organism: Oscillospiraceae bacterium; assembly: GCA_017548065.1. Taxonomy (GTDB): domain Bacteria; phylum Bacillota; class Clostridia; order Oscillospirales; family Oscillospiraceae; genus Faecousia. The sequence goes on along the minus strand of JAFYNQ010000011.1, from coordinate 13,021 downwards.
GCACACGGTGGAATGCGCCGTCCAGGTGGAGGTATCGGTTGCCGTTGGGCGCAGCAACGTCTGCCTGCACAGTGGTTTCTGCAGCTACCGTTGCCTTGCCGGTGGGGATCGCAAAGTCATCGCCGGAGCTGTCCATGCCCTTCAGGGTGTAAGCGCCGGAAATATTTGCTGTTTTGCCGTTCAGGTCAACAGTGCAATCCTTTGTCAGCACCAGGGTCTGGTCGGCATACAGCTTTACATAGGTGTTTTCATCGCTTGCCTCGATTGCGGAAGCGGAATCCACGAACCAGGTATGCTCACCGGCTGCATCCACCACTGCCACAGCGCCTACGTACAGCTTGCCGTCCTTGGCGCAGAGGTTTGCGCTATTGTAGTCACCCTCCAGGGTGATGGTGGCATTGAGCTCCTCGCAGATGGTGTAGGAAATCGGCTGACCGTAGACACCTTCGCCCAAAAGCTTTGAAGTAACATACATAGAGAACGCACCGATAACATCGCTGCCCAGCTCCAGCTTGTTCTGATTAGTTGCTTTGTTGTAGCAAATATCGCGACCGCCGTTACCGGCAGCGCCGCTTTGAATCTGTGCAGCATCCAGATACAGCACACCGGCTGCATAGATATTACCGCCGTAGTTCTTGGCTGTACCGCCTGCAATCAGAGGGATATTGCCTTCGTCATCGGCTTCAAAACGGGTATACTGGTCACAGTCCGCTTTGTAGTTACCTGCGCCGGCACGGATGTTGCCGCCGTAGGATTTTACGGAAACGCCGTGGGAAACTTCGCCGCCACGGATGGTAATATAGCCTGCACCGGCATTGATATTACCGCCGTACTCGGTACTGCTGCCGCAGGTCACAAGGCAATCTGTCAGGGTCAGATGCGCCGTTGTGGTAGCAGCATGGAAGTTGCCGCCGTAGTTCGCTGCTTTGCCGTTTGCAAAAATAGTATTTGTTGCACTAACGTTCGCTCTGGTGCCGCAGCTGACATTACCGCCGCTGCCGCCCACAGTGCCGTCTGCCACATAAGCGTTGTTCACGTTGGCTGTATAGTAAGTTACGCTCAGGTTACCGCCACCAACGGAAATTTCCAGGTTGCCGCCGGTAATTCTGCAGTTTTCAAAGGTAGCCTCGCCCTTCATATTGGAAGATGTGCCCACAAGACGGATATTACCGCCGCCGATGTCATCTTTGGAAGGACCGTCGGAAACAGCAACCGCTGTGCCACCTACGAACTGACCGCCGGTAACATGAATATTACCGCCTGCAGATGCGTAGATATTGCCGCCCGTCCAGGCAGTACCACCTACAAAACGACCTGCGGTGACATTCAGGGTCGAACCTACCGTCTGGAAATAGGAACCACCCTTATAAGAAATGGTATTGTCTGTGTCGGGGTCGGTTTCGGGAACAGCATACTGGCTGCCGTCAATGACACCGCCGTAGACATTCACGGTATCGGCATTGTAAATAACACCGCCGTTGAAAACAGTACGGTCAGTCTGTGCAAAAGCAACTGTACCGCCGTAGATGTTCAGGATGCCCTTGTCATTGTAAATAACGCCGCCACCCTGCTTGGAGGTAGAGCCGCTGCCCTGCAGGCTGCCGCCGCCCACGGAGTCCAGAAGGGTCAGCTGGTTGTTATTGCCATCGGTATCATCGGGACGGATGTAGAATGCTCTGCCGAAAGCAACGGCATCATAGCCTGCAAAGTCGATAACAACGTCCTTTACAGCCTTTGTGCCGCTGAGGTAAACACCCACGTAATACATGGACATTTTTTCTTTATCGGCAGTCATGTAATAGTGACCGGTTTCCAGGTGCAGACCGCTGCACTTAGGATCGGTATCATCCGCTTTGTCAAACAGACAGTTCTGCACCAGCATTGCGGAAGTACCGAAGCCGTACCAAGCTACCTGCTCATTACAGTGGGGGCAGTAGCCGCCGATCTCGCCGTTTGCTGCCTGGGCAGCCACAAGACCCTCTTCGCCTTCTGTGATCACAGTGCGCAGTGCGCCCTTAAAATATTCTGCCTTTGCGCCGGCATCGGTAAATGTGCCGCTGGCATCCACATAAATTTCAGAACCGGCTTCCAGACCGGTGGTATCGGCCTTAATGGCAGTTGTGCCCTTGCGCAGAATAAGGCCGTTGTTCAGCATGCCGATCTTCACAACGCCTTCCAGAGTCAGACTCTTACCCACAAACATCACGTCACCGGGCAGGTCGCAATCACGGATGGTAAGGCTCTTAACCGTAGTGCTGCCGTAAAGGTTATTGCCGTTAGATTGCGCCACACCGGCAATCAGCTGGGTGTTTTCCATCACGCCGTCGGCAGAAGAACCCAGGTACAAGTTACCGCCACTGGTAGCTGCATAGCCATTGCGGAGGACAGAATCCTTTATGCTGAAGACGGTGCTATTCCAAATAGACACATTGCCACCGCCTCCGCTGGTGTCCTGTGTCGCACCGCTTTCGATCACACAGTTTTCAATGGTGATCGTACCGCTTTTCTGTGCCACGTTTCCGCCATAATCGCCTGCAGCAGTGCCGCCCACAATGCGGCAGTTCTTCAAAATGGTAGTACCAATGTTATAAATTGCACCGCCGTTGGTTGCAGCCGAACCGCCGATCAGCTCGCCGCCCAGGATCTCAATGGTAGCAGAAGCATAAGCGCCTGCAACCTGACCGCCGGGATAACCGGTGTTGGACTTACCGTTCAGCAGGCGACCGCCGTACATACGGAAGGTGCCGTTTACGCCCAGATGGATCAGACCGCCACGGAGAGCGCCCTTGTTATCCGGGTCGGGCATAATGGTGCCGCTGTACAGCTCCAGGGTGGGATCGTTGGACTCATTGGTGTCAACAGACACAATGCCGCCAACGTGCTTACCGGAGGTCTTGGCAGAGAACACGCCGCCACCTACGGTGTCAAGAACTGCCAGATAGCCATAGAGCAGGAACAGACGCCTATAGCCATCGGTAGTCAAAGTGTGACCACGCAGATCCAGCACAACACGGTCGCCGGAAATAATGGTCTTCATAGCATCCTGCGCATAGTCACCCTCCAAATAGTAGTGACCGGAGGACAACTCCTCAACACCGTTGACCGCCCAGGGCATCCACTTTACCTGATCCAGTGCCTTGCCACAGCCACAAGGACAAATTTCGGTAGTCGCAGTAACATTTTCCGCAACCCCTGTCTTTTCTGCCTGTACCGGCACAGCGATCATGGATGCAACCATAACCAGTACCAAAAACAGGGCAAAAAGTCGTTTTTTCATAACAAAGCCCTCACTTTCGTAGTGTTACCGATCTATTATATAGTAAAAAATTTAATCTGTAAACAATAAATATATAGAATTTAGGTGAGAACTGAGAGCTTCACTGCCGCAACGCGGCAACTTCACTGGCAACGCAAAACTTCACCACCTATTGCCTAGCGGCAATGTGATTTTGTGTCAAAATCACCGGAACGGATAAATCCGTTCCCTACGCAACACGCCCTCGTAGGGAACGCCGCCCCCACCTCTTAACTCTTAATTCTTAATTCTCAATTCTCAGCTCCTCTTCCGGTATTCCCTGGGGGACATATTTTCGGCTTTTGTGAAAAGGCGATTAAATGTGCGTAGCGAGCCGAAGCCCAGCTGGAGGGAGATGTCACTGACAGGCAGGTCCGTGTCCAACAGCAGCATTTTGGCATCCTTCAGCCGCAGAGAGTTTACGTAGTCCATCATGGTGGCTTGCAGGTTTTCGGAGAACACGTGGGAAAGGTAGCTTTCATTGTAGCCCATGCCCTGGGCGATATCCTTTCGGTTGATGGGCTCGTGGTAATGCTCACTGATATACAGCAGCAGCGCATGAAGCAGGTCGCTGTCCTCGGCGCTCTGGTCTGTCAGCGGCAGCAACGGCAGCAGCTTTCCTGCCACCACCATGGCATAGCCCTGCAGCACCGGCTGGGACACGGTCTTGCGCTCCGGGCGCAAAAGATCCATCAGCACCGCCAGTCCCGTCCCCTCCCACTGCCCACGGGACAAAACCGGCGATATGGGCATTTTTTGGGTCAGCATACTGCGCCAGGGGGACAAAAAAGGCTGCAAGGGAATGATCAGCACGTCGCTTTCCACATCCCGGCTGTTCTCGTAGCCATGGGGCTGGTTGGGAAAAGCAACGAACACATCCCCGGGTGTCAATTCATAGCGATTGCCGCCGCAAACCGCCGTTGCGCTGCCCTGACGGAGAAAAACGATCTCCAAAACGTTATGCAAATGCAGCGCAAAATCCAAAGTGGAACGTTTGTGAAATATAATATTGGGGTTCTGCTGCCGTATAAGTCGCATTCAAAGCGCCCCTTTCGCACGATTTGGCTAGTTCCTATCACGGTATGTCTTGTATTGTAGCACAAAATGACTTATAATGCAAGATGAGTGGGTGCGGTGAAGTTTTTGCTTCGCAAAAGCGAAGCCTCCCTCTCTGAGGGAGGTGGATGCGACTTCGTCGCAGACGGAGGGAGTGTCCTATCTTAAAAAGCACACTCCCCCAGCTTCACTTCGTTCAGCAGCCCCCTCAATGAGGGGGCTATTGCGGGAGGCGTGAACGCCTCCCCTACCAACGTAATTATTTTAAGAAACAAGATTATTTTATGAAAGAGGTAATATACTATGAAGCTTTCCCGTCATGCAAGATTTTTGTATCAGCCTTGCGCACCCCTGGGCAAGAACGGCCGTATGGTCACCAACTCCGCTGCCCATTGGCGCCTGGCAAAAGAGGCTGCCATTGAAGGCACTGTCATGCTGAAGAACGATGGCGCTCTGCCTCTGAAGAAGGGTAGCCGTGTCTGTCTGTTCGGCATCGGCGCAGGTGAGTTCCTGTGCGGTGGCGGCGGCAGCGGCAAAGTGTTTGCTGACCGTGAGATCACCCTGGCAGACGGTCTGCAGGCTGCTGCTGACCGTGGTGACATTGCATTTTTCTCCGACTACGTTCCCTATGCCCAGGCTGCTGTGAAGGCAATTCTGGCAGAAAAGCAGAAGGAGTTCCCCGTTCCTGCCCGTTTCCAGGAGTGGAGACGTTCTTTCCATATGCCCCTGATTGAAATGCCCGAAGAGATGTATCAGAAGGCAAAGGCCTTCGGCGACACCGCTGTTTTCTGCGTGTCCCGTTACTCCTCCGAGGGTGACTCCGAGGGCGACCGTCCCGGCAACAAGGGCGACTTCTATCTGTGGGACGAGGAGCAGGCTCTGCTGGACCGTCTGTATGCAGACTTTGAGAAGGTCATCGTGATCATCAACTCCTGCGGTCCTGTATCCACCCGTGAGTATGACAAGGCAGGCGCTGTGCTCTACCCCCTCTACGGCGGCGGCATTGCCGGCGAAGCCATCACCGACATTCTCCTGGGCAAGGCTTACCCCTCCGGCCACCTGCAGCACACCCTGGCTTACGATATGGAAGACTACCCCAGCACCAAGGGCTTCCACGACGAAATGTATTATGTAAACTACACAGAGGATATCTTCGTAGGTTACCGTTACTTTGAGACCTTCGCTCCCGAGAAGGCTGCTTACCCCTTCGGCTTCGGTCTGGGCTACACCACCTTTGAGAGCAAGACTGTGTCCGCTTCCCTGGACAAGAACACCGTGAACCTGGAGGTTCTGGTGAAGAACACCGGCGGTGCGCTGGGTAAGGAAGTCATTCAGGCATACCTCACCGCTCCCCAGGGCATTCTGGGCAAGGCAAAGAAGGTGCTGACCGCATTTGCCAAGACCAAGGAGCTGAAGCCCGGCGAGGAGCAGAAGCTGAAGCTGCATTTTGACATCCGTGAGTTCGGCTCTTTTGACGATCTGGGCAAGATCCTGGAGAGCGCATTCATCCTGGAGAAGGGCGAGTACACCGTTTGGGTGGGCAACAACGTCCGTGACACCGAAAAGGCCCTGACCTTCACCCTGGAGGAGAACATCATCTGCAAGAAGTGCCATCCCTACATGGCACCCAAGGCACTGCCTGAGCGTCTGTGCGCTGACGGCACTTACGAGAAGCTGCCTGCGCCTCCCGTGGTGGCACACCCCATCCGCAGAAGCCGTGTGAAGGCACAGAAGCCGGAGAAGGACTTCTCCCTGGCAAAGGCACTGGAAGAGGATCGCATGGAGGAGTTCATCGCTTCTCTTACCGACGAAGACCTGGGCGAGTTCCTGTACGGTCATCCCATGATGAACGCTTCCAACACCTTCGGCATCGGCATCATGCCCCGTTACGAGCGCCGTGACGAGAAGATCATGCCTCTGCTTCCCACCGCTGACGGCCCCATGGGTCTGCGTATCCGTGTGGGACGTGGCATCAGCCCCACCTTCTTCCCCTGCGAGAGCGTGATCTCCCAGTCCTGGAACCTGGCACTGGCAAAGAAGGTCGGCGCTACCATCGCCCTGGAAGCCAAGGAAAACAACATTGGCATCTGGCTGGCACCTGCCCTGAACATCCACCGCAACCCCATGTGCGGCAGAAACTTTGAGTACTACTCCGAAGATCCCCTGACCTCCGGTCTGTTTGCCGCCAGCGTTGTCACCGGTGTGCAGTCCCAGCGCATCTGCGCCACCGTCAAGCATTTCTGCGCCAACAACCGTGAGAATCACCGCCGCCTGGTGGACTCCCGTGTTTCCCAGAGAGCGCTGCGTGAGATCTACCTCCGTGGCTTTGAAATTGCCATCAAGAAGGGCAACCCCTGGGCGCTGATGACCTCCTATAACCCCGTCAACGGCGAGCAGAGCAGCTCCAACTGGGAAGCCATCAACGGTGTTCTGCGTACCGACTGGAAGTATGACGGCGTTGTTATGACCGACTGGCGTGTGCTGTCCAACCTGGAGGACGAGATCCACGCAGGCAGCGACGTAAAGATGCCCGAGTCTGTCACCACCTTCTATGAGCATGCTCCCGAGTCCTGCGATCCCACCCAGCTGATGCGTGAGGGCAAGCTGGACCGTGGCGCTGTGCTGGCAAGTGTAAGACGTATCCTGAAGCTGATGAGCCATTTGGAGTAAGGAGAAACTATGAACAAACATTTTGACCTGATCGTTGTAGGCGGTGGCTTTGCCGGTGTGGCAGCAGCCATGGAAGCCGCCCGTCACGGCAGACACGTTCTGCTGGTTGACAAATATAACTGCCTCGGCGGCACAGCCGTCGGTGGCTTGGTGCTGCCCTTCATGCCCTATTCCACCCGTGAGGAGGGCAATGACCGCCCCCTCACCGGCGACCTGTTCCTGGAGATCGTGGACGGTCTTGACAAGCTGGGCGGCCTGGGCGCAAACCGCAAGTGCTTTGACGAGGAAATCCTGAAGCTGGTGCTGCAGAGAATGTGCCTCAAGTACGGCGTGGAGCTGCTGTTCAACACCACCATCACCGACGCATGTGTGGAAAACGGTAAGATCAAGTCCCTGTCCGCCTGGGGCAAGTCCCGTCACATGACACTGACTGCCGATGCCTTCATTGATGCCACCGGCGATGCCGAGCTGTCTGTGCTCTCCGGCGCTTCCTACCAGCTGGGCAGAGAAGAGGACAATCTGTGCCAGCCCATGACTTTGAGCTTCCGTGTGGGCGGTGTGGACATTCCCAAGGCACGTGAGCATCGTCAGTTGCTCAATGACCTGTACCTGCAGTGGCAGGCAGAGGGCAAGATCACCAACCCCCGTGAAAATGTGCTGCTGTTTGCCACCTGCCATGACACGGTATACCATTTCAACACCACCCGTGTGGTCAAGCATGACCCCACCGACCCCATGGAGGTCACCAAGGCAGAGATCATCGCCCGTGAGCAGGTGTTTGAGATCATGGAGCTGCTGAAGGAGATCCCCGGCTACGAGAAGGCCTTCCTGCAGTCCACTGCTCTGCAGATCGGCATCCGTGAGAGCCGCATGGTGGAGGGTCTGTACAAGCTGACGGTGGAAGACCTGAAGGGTCTTGCCCGTTTTGAGGATGCCATTGCTGTGGCAAACTATGACATTGATATTCACAATCCCGAGGGCAGCGGCACCAGCCACTACTACTTTGCCCCCGGCGACTGGTATGAAATTCCCTACCGCTGCCTGGTTCCCAAGGGCTTTGAGAATCTGCTGGTGGCAGGTCGCTGCATCAGCTCCACCCACGAGGCGCAGGCTTCCTACCGCATCATGCCTTACTGCGCAGAGCTGGGTCAGGCTGCCGGCGCTGCTGTGGCTGTTGCCCAGGAAAACGGCACTACCCTGCCCAACGTGGATATCAAGAAGCTGCAGGCAATTCTGCGTGAAGAAAAGTATATGATCTAAACCCCAAAAGGATCCCCCTTTTACACCCTGCGCAACTGCGCAACCCCCTTTCAATTTGAGGTGCTTTTATGCTCTATTTCAATGTTTCGGACTTTCATCTGGCGGTGAATCGCATCGTGCCGCTGCCCAAAAAGGCAGAGCCTTTGGAGGGCAAGCCCTTCCTGCCGGACGGCAAGGCTACCGTCACTGCTCCCACCGCAGAATTCGGCCCGGTAATGACCGCAAATAAGCGTGTGAATGCGCTGTTTCCCGAAACCGGCAGCAAAACCGTGACCCTTTCCATAGAAAAAGCCCCCTTTGAAGCACGCTGCGCTGACGAGGGCTACTGCCTCACCGTCACGGAAAATGCCATTGACATTGTGGGCTACGGCGAAAGAGGTCTGCTTTACGGTGTGATCACATTGCAGCAGCTTTGCAAGGATGCTGATGCCATTCCTGCCATGCGTGTCACCGACTGGCCGGACAACCCCACCCGTGGCTTCAAGGAAGAGAGCCGCTTCGGCCCTGACCAGATGGAGAAGGAAGACTGGCTCGCCATGATCGAAGACATGGCAAACCGCAAGCTGAACACCGTGGTGATCTCCCTTTACGGCTGCTGGGGCGTACAGTATGACGGCGTGTGCAGTGAATATCTGTTCCTGCCCCTGAAGCGCCATCCGTCACTTGCCACCCCCAAGAAGGTAAAGTATTTCTCCCCCACGGAAAACAAGTGGATCGAGTCGGAAGACCTGCCGCCTATTTACCGTGACAATTTCCTGGAGGATATTTTCCGCCTTGCCAGAGACCTGGGCATTCAGATCGTTCCTCTGTGGAACGCCTTCGGTCACAACACCTTCCTGCCCCGGAACATCCCGGAGGTAGCGGCAGTGGACGAAAACGGCGTGTCCCAGAAAAACAGCTTCTGCACCTCCAACCCGGCAACCTACGAGCTGCTGTTCTCTATTTTTGACCAGATCATTGATGACTACCTGATCCCCTACGGCATGACCTCCTTCAACATCGGTCTTGACGAAGTCACCGGCGGTCTTGCCAAAGACCCCGACGACGTGTTCCGCCGCTGCGAGGCTTGGTGTCAGTGCCCTGCCTGCCGCAGCCAGGAGAAGGGGGATCTGTTCATCAACCATACCATCAAGCTGGTGTCCCACCTGAAGGCTAAGGGCATGAAGAGCGTGTACATAGCCTGCGATATGCTGGATCCCAAGCGTGCCGGCGGCAAGCAGCTGGGTGACGTCACCGAAAAGCTGCTGTCTGCTGTCCATGCCGCTGACGTGGCAGACACCCTGGTCATCAGCTGGTGGGCATACCACAGCATCCCCGAAAAGATGCAGGTGCGTGATCTGTACCCGGAGCGTGGTCTTCGGAACATCGTCGCTCCCTGGAACGGCTATCAGATGTGGTGCGTAGCGCTGCAGCCCCTGGGCAACATTCAGCTCATCGGCGCCACCAATCACCGGGACGGCGGCGAGGGCATGGTTGCCTACTCCATCTGGGACAGAAGCCAGGACCGTGTTCACGATGCCCTGGCAGAATACAGCTGGAATTACGAAGCCGCAGGTCATCCTAACGATGTGACCCGTCGCTATGCCCTGCGCCACTTCCCCACTGCCACCCACGAGGCCTACCGTGGCTACCGACTGATGGACTACGCAGTGGAGCAGCGCCCCTCTCAAAAGTGGTCTTTCCCGGATGCAGAGCATATTTCCATGCTGGATCTGCTGTTCTATCGGCTGAATCACTACATTTTTGCCTACCCCAAGGCAGATGCCCCCTACCCCAGAGTCTTCCTGGATGAGACCCTGGAATGGGCGCTTCCCATGCGTGAGGACATTGAGCGTGCCTTGTACAACGGCTCTGCCGTGGCACGGGAAGCCATGCGTATTTTCCTCTCCCTTGCAGAGCGTGCCGGCTGCGACCAGCACATGGCGCTGCGCCAGGCCTATGAGTGTCACAACTACCTGACCCTTATGGAGGACTGGCTGTCCATCTTTGAAATGCACGATCTGCTGGCAAAGGGTGACAACCTGACCGTTGCCGCCATCGCCCGTGCCCGTGTGTGGGAGCGCATTGACCTGATGCGCCGCTGCGAGGATACCAAGGAACAGTTTGTGGTAAAGGCCATGACCATGCGCCAGCACAGCATTTTCCTGCAGCTGTTTGAGGACATTGCTGCCTGGTGTGAGAAGCACCCCAAGGAAAAACTGGAGCTTACCAACATGCGGCACGTGCTTTCCGACCGCAGCTGGTGGCTGCGATAACCGCATACGCAAAAGGAGACACAGCTTGCGCCGTGTCTCCTTATCTGCATAGTGGCCACTTTGTTTTGCGCACTATCCAATACCTCCCTCTAAGAGGGAGGTGGATTCGCCGTAGGCGAAGACGGAGGGAGTGGTCTATCACAAGGGAGTACACTCCCCCAGTCTTTTTGCTCCGCAAAAATCCAGCCCCCTCTTGGAGGGGGCTATGGTGTGATAGCACCATACATAACACCCCGCTAAATCGGAATTTGAACCGTAAGCAATTTCACAAAATATTTATTGCTATTTTCCGTATTTTCCATTATAATGAACTAGTAAAAATTCCGAAAGGAGAAAGTTATATGAAAAAGATTATTTGCATTTTGCTGACTGTTGTCATGCTGCTGGGTCTGTGTGCCTGCGGCGGTGGCGCAACTGCAGGTGGCAAGGACTACAAGGGTCTGCAGGTTGGCTTCGGCCGTACCTCCATCGTCCCCGATGTTCTGGGCGTAGAGATCGCCGGCGGCGACGCTTCTGCCCGTATCTCCACCGGCTACCGTGATGAGGTGTCCGCAACCTGTATCGCCATCAAGGAAGGCGATCAGACCATCCTGCTGTACACCATTGACTTCATCACTGTTGACAAGAACGTGTACGCCGCACAGCCCGAGATCGCAGAGGCAACCGGCATCCCCGAGGAGAACATCATCCTCAACACCACCCACACCCACTCCGGCGTTTCCATCCGCTCCAGCTGGGACAACGGTGAGCAGGATAACTACCGTGCAAAGTACCGCGCCGCTGCAGTGGATGCTGCAAAGCTGGCGCTGGCTGACCTGTCTCCCGCTGAAATGTACTACGGCAGCACCATGACCGAGAACATGGTCTTCGTCCGTCACTACCTGCTGGAAAACGGCACAACTTACGGCAACGGCCACGGCACTACCGCCGGCACCACCATCAAGGAGCATCTGTATGACGCCGACGGCGAGCTGCAGGTCATCAAGTTTGCCCGTGCTGCCGAGGACAAGAAGGACGTCGTCCTGATGAACCTGGGCGCCCACGCAACCATGATGAACTCCATTGATGCCAACATGATCTCCGCTGACTGGCCCTACAACGCACGTTCCTACGTGGAATACGAGCTGGACGAAGAGGGCATGCCCGACCTGGAGAAGCCCAAGGATTATCTGTGCGCAGTGTTTGAGGCTGCTGCCGGCGACCAGATCCCCAACTCCAACATCAAGTCCATCGCTCCCTACGGCAACAAGTACCCCGAGTTTGGTAACAAGATCGGTGAATACTGCCAGAGCGTGCTGGACGGCGAAATGACCAAGGCAGAAGGCACCGGCATCCAGCTGAAGGTGCATGACTACACCGCTCCCTCCATGAAGGAAGGTCTGGAGGACGTGGAGCGTCTGCAGCAGGCACAGGAGGTTGCTTCTATCTCCTCCGCAAAGGGTTCTTCCCACGTGGATACCAAGGCTGCCGTTGCTAAGTACGGCTTCCCCTCTGTTTACGAGGCAACCGGTCTTGTAAGCCGCTCCAAGTACCCCGATACTTACTCCATGCAGCTGCACGCCATGACCATTGACGGTGTCTCCTTCATCTTTGCTCCCTTTGAGATGTTCGGTGTTACCGGCCGTGAGATCAAGGACACCTCTCCCTACGAGATGACCTTCGTGGTCACCTGCTCCGAGAATGCCGGCGGCTACCACATGGGCTACCTGCCTCATGAGTATGCTTGCGAAGAGAGCTTCTATGAGTACGATGTCACCAAGTTCGCCCGTGGCACTGCTGAAGATCTGGCAAAGACCTACGTCCAGATCCTCACCGAAATGAAGGGCGCTGAATAAGTTTATAACGACCCCCCCGGAGGTGCAGAAACCTGCACCTCCGGTTTTTTATGCCCATTATTCTGAAATCCCCTCTCCCGGGGAGAGGGTGTCAGCGAAGCTGACGGGAGAGGAATGGCGAAATCTAAGGTTTTTATAAAGTCTGTAGCAATGCGGTAATCGCTGGATCTCCGCCCGCATTCCTCACCCGACCCGACTGCGTCGGGCCACCTTCCCCCCGGGGGAAGGCATATTCTGTGGGATGTCGCAAAACGCAATAAAAAGCCGGAGATGGGACGCCATCTCCGGCTTTTGTTCAGAACCAGCTTTGGATATTGTAATTATTTACGAAGCGATGAAAGGCTTCGGGGTCTTGGGTTTTTAAAATCAGCAGGATATCGTAGAGGCTGTAAGCAACTTCATTTTCACTTACCAGCACAGTGCCGTCGGGAAGCTTCACATAGCTTGCGGCATAGATATCCATAATGGCACGGTCGGCATCCTCTGCGTCGCCGGTCAAAATGTTATTCACCAGCACGCCGGTAGTACCCTTGGTGTACAAGGTATCTGCATCGGTTGCAAAGTCAGCGCCGGGCATATCGGTCAAGCTCACTGCAACACCGGTTTCCAGCGCAGAGAGAAGCACCTCATCTGCCAGGAAGGTGGCAGTG
>JAFYNQ010000091.1 GCA_017548065.1 Oscillospiraceae bacterium | reverse complement strand
TAGAACTCGCCGGGAGTACGGTCAGCACGGGCATCCTCATCACGGAAGCAGGGTGCGATCTGGAAATAACGGTCAAAGCCGGAGGTCATCAGCAGCTGCTTGACCTGCTGGGGAGCCTGAGGCAGAGCGTAGAACTTGCCGGGGTGGTTACGGGCAGGCACCAGGTAGTCACGGGCGCCCTCGGGAGAAGAAGCGGTCAGAATGGGAGTGGTGATCTCCAGGAAGCCACGCTCGGTCATGGCAGCGCGGATGGCAGCCACCACCTGGCAGCGGAGAATGATATTGCTCTTCACAGCAGGATTACGCAGATCCAGGTAACGGTACTTCAGTCGGGTGTTCTCGTCGGCTTCCCTGGATTTGTTGATCTCAAAGGGCAGCTGGTTGTGGCGGCACTTGCCCAGAATACGAATCTCGGAGGGAACGACCTCGATCTCACCGGTGGGCAGCTTGGGGTTCTTGCTCTCACGCTCACGGACAGTGCCGGTGACCTGGATGGTGGTCTCCTTGTTGATGCCCTTGATAATGCGCATCATCTCCTCGGTCTCCACCACGATCTGGGTGGTGCCGTAGTAGTCACGCAGTACCAGGAAGGCAAAGTTTGCGCCCACCTCACGGACGTTTTCCAGCCAGCCGGCCAGGGTGACCTGCTTGCCTGCATCGGTCAGCCGCAGCTCACCGCAAGTATTGGTTCTGGATTGAAACATAGAAAGATACCTCTCGTTCATTTATATTTATTTATAGTATAATATTTTGACATAAGAAGAGGAAAAAGTCAATCACTGTCTGTGGCTTCTTCCGGCAAAGTGAAGAATTTTTCAAAGTAGAAATCAGAATTTTTCTGCAGCTCCGCATCCAGCGCTGTGTGTCCGTAGGTTTCCGACAGGGTTTTTGCGCCGGAGAACAGATTTGTGCCCAGTCCCAGACGGTCACCGGGGATGGTCACACCCATGGCGGCCAGGGTGGTGGGGAACATGTCAATGGTGCCGAACTGGCGGTTTTCGGTGCTTGCCGGTGTTGCGGCGGCATTGATGAAGCAGTTGTAGTTGGTACGGATGTAGCTTTCGTCAATGTCTGCCAAAAATTCGGGGTCCATGGTCAGATGGTCACCGGAGAGAACAATGGTGGTGTTTTCGTAGAAGGGCTGCTGCCGCACCCATTCCAGAAAGGCGGCAAGCTGGTTGTCGGAGCAGACCATTACGTTGCCGTACTGCTCCTGATAGGTATTCTCACACAGACGGCACACATAGCCGTCGGGGAAATGGGTGTCGGCGGTGAGCATGGTGAAATTGAAAGGCTCGCCAAGGTCGGCAAGACGGGTCAGCTCTTCCTTTGCGTAGGCAAACAGCTTCTCGTCCTCGTAGCCCCACCACTCGTAATAATCAGCCGGTAGTCTTCCGTCTTGCTGCAATGTGACAAGGTCAACCATTTCGTAATTGCCGTGGTCGGCAAAGTAGGTGTCACGGTTGGCAAAAGCGCCCATGGAGCCAAGGAGCAGCACCTGTCGGTAGCCTTCTGCCTCCAGGATATCACCGATGGCGGTGATGCCGGGCATGTAGTACTCCTCTTCACCGTAATCGCCACCTGCCAGGGGAACTTTGACGGTAACGCCGGAGGTCTGTGCCACCATGGCAGCCGCTGTCCAGGTCGTGCCCTCCAGGGACTGGGCGCCACCCATGCCAGTGCTGTGGGAGAAGCTGACATTTTCTTCGGCAAGGGCAGTCAGCTTGGGAATATAGTTAGCGGCGATGGTATCACAGCTTTCCGGGTCTGTGAAGGTGTTTTCCATAGACTCCAGGAAGATGTAGATAAGATTCCGCTTCTGCTCCGGAAATTCCAGCTGCACGCCTGCAGGATCCACATAGTTGTCTTCAATAAAGTCGGATTCTGTTACGGTGTTGCCTACGTAGGAGAACACCTCCATGCGGAAGGCAAAGACAGAAAGCGACAGCAGTATGGTGCAGACGGCAAGGGGAAGCATCCGCTTGCGGAAGAAGCTGCATACCTTGCATGCGCAGTAGCGGTGGTAAGCTGCCCACTTTTTGAGCCGTTCCTCTGCCCGACCGGACAGAAGCTGATAGGCAGCGATCTCAAAGACCGTCAGCAGCGTGCCGTAAATGCCCACCTGAAAGGCGGCGCTGGAGGTCAGCTTTTTGCTGGTGCCGGAAATAGAGGTCTGCATCTGATAAAGAATTTGCTCCAAAGACACTCTGTCATAACGGGTGGCAAGCCATTGTGTCAAAAACAACAAAAGATTCGCAAGAAGTACCAATAAGCAGGCGATCACTGCTTTCTTTGTAACTTTATGATTTCTTGGATTCAACGCATTTCGCCTCCTAATAAAATCGCATTTTACATTATAACACAACAAAAAACGTTTTTCCAGCCCCTAAAATTTGCCGGAATAAGCCGCAATAAATTCTCTCTATTTGCAAAATAAACAAAAACCCACCAAAACTTTTGTTTTTTATGTGGATTGTATGATATTTTATTTTTTTTGCAAATTTAGATTGATTTTATGAAGCATTTGACTTACAATATGCCATGAGTGCAAAGTGGGACTTTCCCATGGGAGGAACAAAATGCTGAACATTGTCCTGGTAGAACCCGAAATCCCGCAAAATTGCGGAAATATTGCCCGTACCTGCGCGGCCACCGGTGCGAGACTGCACCTGATCCGCCCCCTGGGTTTTGATATTTCCGAGAAGGCGGTAAAACGGGCAGGTCTGGATTACTGGCATTTGGTGGAAGTGCTGGATTATGAGAATCTGCAGGACTTCTTTTCCAAAAACGATGTGAAGCAGATGTGGTGTCTTTCCACAAAAGCCCCTCGCAGCTACACCCAGGCAAAATTTGAAGACGGCTGCTACCTGTTTTTCGGCAAGGAGACAAAGGGCTTGCCGGAAAGCTTCCTGGAGGAACACCGGGAGCAGTGCATCAAGCTGCCGATGCGTGCGTGCGCAAGAAGCCTCAATTTAAGCAACTCCGTTGCCATTACAGTGTATGAAGCGCTGCGGCAGCTGGATTTTCCCGGTCTGAAAGAATACGGAAGTATGGGGGAGCATACCCCTTAAGATATGGAGGATAATGAAATGAACTACAACAAGAAGTCCATTGAAGACATTGAAGTAGCCGGCAAGCGTGTGCTGTGCCGTTGTGACTTCAACGTTCCCACCAAGAATGGCAAGATCACCTCTGACAAGAGAATCGTGGCTGCCATGCCCACCATTGAGTACCTGGTAAAGAAGGGTGCAAAGGTCATCCTCTGCTCTCACATGGGTAAGCCCAAGGGCGAGTGGAAGCCTGAGCTGAGCCTGAAGGTGGTCGCAGAGCGCATCTCCGAGCTGCTGGGCAAGGAAGTCATTATGGCTGCTGACGTAGCCGGTGAGGACTCCATCGCTAAGGCTGCCGCTATGAAGGACGGCGACGTGATGCTGCTGGAGAACACCCGTTATATCAAGGGCGAAGAGAAGAACGATCCCGAGCTGAGCAAGGCGCTGGCTGCCCTGGCTGACATTTTTGTCAACGATGCTTTCGGCACCGCACACCGCGCTCACTCTTCCACCGCAGGTGTTGCTGACTACCTGCCTGCTGTTTCCGGCTACCTGGTACAGAAGGAAGTTTCCATCATGGGCAAGGCTCTGGCTAACCCCGAGCGTCCCTTCGTTGCAATCCTGGGCGGCGCAAAGGTCTCCGACAAGCTGAACGTTATCAACAACCTGCTGGAGAAGGTCGACACCCTGATCATCGGCGGCGGTATGGCTTACACCTTCCTGGCTGCTCAGGGCATGACCGTTGGTAAGTCCCTGGTTGACAACGAAAAGCTGGACTACTGCAAGGAAATGCTGGCTAAGGCCGAGGCAAAGGGCGTTAAGCTGCTGCTGCCCGTCGACACCGCTGTTGCTGCTTCCTTCCCCTCCCCCATCGACGCTGAGATCCCCGTAGAGTATGTGGATTGCACCGCTATCCCCGCGGACCAGATGGGTCTGGACATCGGCCCCAAGGCTGCTGAAGAATTCGCTGCTGCTGCCCATTGACACCGCTGTTGCTGCTTCCTTCCCCAACCCCATTGATGCTGAGATCGCAGTTGATGTTGTGGCTGCTGATGCAATTCCCGAGGGCGTTATGGGTCTGGATATCGGCCCCAAGACCATGGAACTGTTTGCTGACGCTGCAAAGAGCGCCAAGACTGTTGTCTGGAACGGCCCCATGGGCGTGTTTGAGAACCCCACTCTGGCAAAGGGTACCATCGCTGTTGCACAGGCACTGGCTGACAGCGAGGCTGTGACCATCGTTGGCGGCGGCGACAGCGCTGCAGCTTGCGAGCAGCTGGGCTTTGCAGAGCAGATCACCCACATCTCCACCGGCGGCGGCGCTTCCCTGGAGTTCCTGGAAGGCCTTGAATTGCCTGGTATTGCTTGCCTGGAAGACAAGTAAGAAAATCCTTTTGATTGACCGATTACCCGGGGCAGCACCCCTGCCCCGGGAACACTACGCAAATACCGTAACTTTGTAAAACCACATCGCAAAATGCGATGCGTACATATAAGGAGAGAATGAAAATGAACAGAAAGTACCGCAAGACAGTTATCGCAGGTAACTGGAAAATGAACAAGACCCCCAGCGAGACCAAGGATTTCATGAATCAGTTCAAGAGCATCATGCCTAAGGGTCGCTGGTGTGATATCGCACTGTGCGTTCCTGCTGTGTGCATCCCCGCTGCTGTCCGCGCTGTGCGTGACACCAGAGTGGGCATCGGCGCAGAGAACTGCAATGCCAACGCTTCCGGCGCTTACACCGGTGAGATCGCTACCAACATGCTGGTAGATGCCGGTTGTAAGTACGTGATCATCGGCCACTCCGAGCGCCGTGCTATGGGCGAGACCGATGCAGACGTCAATGCAAAGGTTCTGGCTGCTCTGGAAGCAGGCCTGACCCCCATTATGTGCTGCGGCGAGAGCTTGGAGCAGCGTCAGGCTGACGTTACCTCCGAGTGGATCGCAATGCAGATCAAGCTGGGGCTGCAGGGTGTTCCCGAGGAGAAGATCCGCAAGGTCATCATTGCTTACGAACCCATCTGGGCAATCGGCACCGGCCTTACCGCTACCCCCGAGCAGGCACAGGAAGTCTGCGAGAGCATCCGTGCTGTTGTCCGCAAGCTGTACACCTCCAAGCACGCTCGTGCTATTTCTATTCTGTACGGCGGTTCCATGAACGAGAAGAACGCTTTTGATCTGTTGGCACAGCCCGACATCGACGGCGGTCTGATCGGTGGCGCATCCCTGGTTCCCGAGAAGTTCGTTCAGATCATCGAAGCTGCCAACCAGCCCACTGTTTAATTTTCTATTGGGGTAGCTGCCACACGCAGCTGCCCCATTTTCCTTATGGAGGAGGCAAGCTATGAAAACAGAAATACTTTCTGCCTCTGCGCCCGGTTGTGGAGAGAAGGCATCGGCGATCATCAAAGCCGGTGGACTGGTGGCAATCCCCACGGAGACGGTCTACGGCCTTGGCGCCAACGGACTGGACCCCGAGGCTGTTGCCCAGATCTTTGCGGTGAAGGGGCGTCCCCAGGACAACCCTCTGATTCTGCATGTGTCCTGCGTGGAGGAGCTGGAGCAGCTGTGCCATGATATCCCTGAGAGCGCTTACCGACTGGCAGAGGCCTTTTGGCCCGGTCCGCTTACCATGGTTCTGTCGGCAAAGGACTGCATCCCCAAGCGCACCACCGCAGGTCTGTCCACGGTGGCTGTCCGCTGCCCCGACAGTGAGATCACCAGGGAGATCATCCGTCTTTCCGGTGTTCCCATTGCAGCGCCCTCTGCCAATATTTCCGGTAAGCCCTCCACCACCACAGCCCAGCATGTGTACCATGACCATGCAGGCAAGATCCCTCTGATCGTAGACGGCGGCGCTTGCCGTGTGGGTGTGGAATCCACCATCGTAGACCTGACGGAAACACCGCCCAGGCTTCTGCGACCCGGCGGTGTCACCCCGGAGCAGCTGGAAGCGCTGTTGGGCGCACTGACTGTGGACAAGGCTGTCACTGCGTCTGTGGACAAGGATGCTGTGGTAAAGGCACCGGGTATGAAGTACAGACATTATGCGCCCCAGTGCCAGGTGCTCATCGTCTCCGGCAGTGCCCAAAAGGCTGCACGGTGGATCCGCGCCAATATGCGTGACGGCGACAGAATCCTTTGCTTTGAGGAAGAACTGCCCTTGTATGAGGGCTGCGATGCGCTGTCCTACGGAAAAGAGGCAGAGGTGGAAACTCTGTCTGCAGGTCTCTTTGCGGCGCTTCGTGTGCTGGACGACCCCAATGTGAAGACGGTGTATGCCCGTTGCCCGGAGGGCGGCGGTGTTGCCTACGCAGTGCAGAATCGCCTGAAGAAGGCAGCGGCCTTCCAGGTAATTGATGCGGAGGTGCTGGCATGATCATTGGTATTACCGGCGGCACCGGCTGCGGAAAGACCACCCTTTTGAATGTGATCCGTGACTGCGGCGGTGTGGTGCTGGACTGCGATGCCATCTACCATGAGTTGCTGCAGACAGACAAGCAGCTT
The DNA here is from genome assembly GCA_017548065.1 of Oscillospiraceae bacterium. GTDB lineage: Bacteria > Bacillota > Clostridia > Oscillospirales > Oscillospiraceae > Faecousia. The sequence continues at coordinate 2,552 of JAFYNQ010000091.1, read as the reverse complement.
TTGCTGGATATTGAAAACCGTTTCCCCGGCACGGTGGAAAACGGCGTACTGCAGCGGAAAAAGCTGGGCGCTATTGTTTTTCAGGACAAAAATGAGCTGAAGGCGCTGGGTACGATCACCGGCGGCGCGATCCGGAAAGAGGTCATGCGACGGCTGGAGAACAGCTCTGCGCTGACGGCCATCGATGCCATCGGTCTGTTTGAAGGAAAATATGACCAGCTTTGTGATGTAACTGTTGCAGTGACTGCCCCGGAGGAGAGCCGTGTACAGCGGCTTGTGAAACGGGACGGCATCACGGAGGAATATGCACGCAGCCGTATTGCTGCCCAGCGTCCCCAGTCGGATTTTGTTGCGCTGTGTGACCATACGCTGTGCAATGACGGAACGCAGGCGGATTTCCAGAAGAAATGTCTTGCGTTTTTAGCTGATTTGGGTATAATAAAACCGTAAAACTAACCTTTAAGGAGACTATAAAATGACGACTGAAGAATTGAGAGAATCCCTGCTGTCCTCTGCAAAGAACGGCTACACCGGCCTGACGGCTAAGCAGCGTGCAGAAATGGAAGCCTACTGCAAGCGCTATGCTGCATTCATGGATGCCTGCAAGACCGAGCGTGAGGCAACTGCCTGGGCTGTGGAGATCGCAGAGCAGCACGGCTTTAAGCCCCTGGTTCCCGGTATGGAGCTGAAGCCCGGTGACAAGGTCTACCGCAACAACCGTGACAAGAGCATCATGCTGGCAGTGCTGGGCAGCGAGTCCTTGAACAACGGTTCCAATATCTGCGCCGCACATATGGACTCTCCCCGTATGGACCTGAAGCCCAATCCTCTCTACGAGGATTCCGAGATCGCTTACTTCAAGACCCACTACTACGGTGGCATCAAGAAGTACCAGTGGCCCACTGTGCCTCTGGCGATCCACGGCGTTGTTTGCCGCAAGGACGGCACTACCGTCACCATCACCATCGGTGAGGATGACAACGATCCCATCTTCCTGGTGTCTGACCTGCTGATCCACCTGGCAGCCGACCAGATGAAGAAGCCTCTGGCAGAGGGTATTGCCGGTGAGCAGCTGAATGTGATCCTGGGCACCGAGCCTCTGGAGGGTGAGGGCAGCGACCTGGTGAAGCTGCACATTATGAAGCTGCTGAACGAAAAGTACGGCATCGTGGAGGCTGATTTCCACAGCGCAGAACTGACCGTCGTGCCTGCCGGCAAGTGCCGTGAGGTGGGCCTGGATCGCAGCCTGCTGGGCGCTTACGGTCACGATGACCGTGTCTGCGTTTACGCAGAGCTGGAGCCCCTGCTGGATATGGGTACTCCCAAGCACACCGCTGTGTGTATCTTTGCAGACAAGGAAGAGATCGGCTCCGTGGGTGTCTCCGGCATGCAGAGCCAGGTGTTTGACACCTTTATGCAGGATCTGTGCGACGCCACCGGCGCCAGCCTGAACCGCTGCTTTGAGAACTCCTTCTGTCTGTCCGCTGACGTTTCCAATGCCTTTGATCCCAACTTTGCCGAGACCTGCGACAAGCGCAACAACAGCCAACTGAACTACGGTATCGCCATTGTCAAGTACACCGGCGCCCGTGGCAAGGGCGGTGCAAGCGACGCTTCTGCCGAGGCTATGTTCCATGTTCGTGATACACTGGACAAGGCAGGTATTCTGTGGCAGATCGCCACCCTGGGTAAGGTTGACCAGGGCGGTGGCGGCACTGTGGCTGCTTACATGGCAAACCGCAACATCGTGACGGTGGATGCCGGTGTGCCCGTTCTGTGCATGCACGCACCCATGGAAGTGGTGTCCAAGCTGGACTGCTACATGACCATGCTGGCCTGCAAGGCAATTTACCTGGCATAAGAAATAAATGAAAAACGGCACCGATCTCCTGCGAGGGATCGGTGCCGTTTTTGTTCCGGGGGAAGGGCAGAAATTGGGCAGTATGTCATGTGTAGACAAGTGTTTTTCGTGCATTTGCACGAATTTGCAATTTTGACAAATTAGGCATTGAAATTATGATTCCTTTCGTGTATAATGTCTTTATTGTGGTGCTGAGCATCACACATGACCGATGGAGGGCAAGAGCCTTCCCGAAAGGAGAACTTTACTTATGTACACAGCTAATTCTATTCGTAACATCGTCCTGCTGGGCCACAGCGGCAGCGGTAAGACCGCACTGGCTGAAAGCCTGCTGTTTATGACCGGTGCCATTGACCGTATCGGCAAGAATGCAGACGGAAATACCGTATGTGACTATGATCCCGAAGAGATCAAGCGCAATATTTCTATTTCCACCGCTGTCGTTCCCCTGGACTATAAGGGCGCACGTATCAACCTGCTGGACGCTCCCGGCGGCTTTGACTTCTCCGGCGCAACCGTAGAAGCTCTCCGTGCTGCTGATGCTGCGATTTTGGTCTGCTCCGCCAAGGACGGTGTTACCGTCGGCTTTGAGAAGGCTTGGAAATACTGTGAAGAGCGCAATATGCCCCGTTTCGTCTACATCTCCAAGGTAGATGAAGAGAACTCCGATTACAATGCTACCTTCAACGCT
>JAFYNQ010000090.1 GCA_017548065.1 Oscillospiraceae bacterium | reverse complement strand
TACCCTCGGTTGCCTGGATGTTGAAGCCCAGGTTGTAGAAACGGCGGATCAAAGGCAGTGCCTCTTCCTTATCACGGTCTGCAATGGTAGCAAACACGGTGCCGTAATTCTGCAGGTGCATGCCGGAAGCCTGCAGAGCCTTGAACAAAGCTCTATTCAGCTTATCGTCATAACCGATGGCCTCACCGGTGGACTTCATTTCGGGAGAGAGGTATGCGTCCAGACCACGAAGCTTATTGAAGGAGAACACGGGAGCCTTAACATACCAGCGATCCTTCTCCTCGGGGTAGATATCAAACAGACCCTGCTCCTTCAGGCTCTTGCCCAGGATAACCTCGGTGGCGATATCTGCCAGGGAGTAGCCGGTTGCCTTGCTGAGGAAGGGTACGGTACGGGAGGATCTGGGGTTGACCTCAATGATGAACACATTGTCATCCTGATCCACAATAAACTGGATATTGTACAGACCCACGATACCGATGCCCAGGCCCAGCTTCTTGGCGTACTGCAGGATGATGCCCTTCACCTTATCGGAAATGCTGAAGGGAGGATAGACGCTCATGGAGTCACCTGAGTGGACACCGGTACGCTCAACCAGCTCCATAATGCCGGGAACGAACACGTTGATGCCGTCACAGATAGCATCCACTTCCACTTCCTTACCCTGGATATACTTATCCACCAGAACGGGCTTGTCCTCGTCGATCTCAACAGCGGTCTTCAGGTAGTGGCGCAGCTGATCCTCGTTGGCAACGATCTGCATTGCACGGCCGCCAAGGACGAAGCTGGGACGCACCAGCACGGGGTAGCCGATCTCAGCTGCAGCGGCAATGCCGTCCTCCAGCTTGGTAACAGCACGACCCTTTGCACGGGGAATGTTCAGCTCGTTGAGCAGATTCTCAAAAGCGTTACGGTCCTCTGCACGGTCAATTGCTGCGCAATCAGTGCCGATGATCTTCACACCGCGGTCAGTCAGGGGCTGTGCCAGGTTGATGGCGGTCTGACCACCCAGGGAAGCAATAACACCCATGGGCTTCTCAAACTCAATGATGTTCATAACATCCTCGGGAGTCAGAGGCTCAAAGTACAGCTTGTCAGCAGTGGTGTAGTCGGTGGAAACGGTTTCGGGGTTATTGTTAATGATAATCGCCTCGTAACCGGAGTTCTTGATGGTGGTGACCGCATGGACAGTGGAGTAGTCAAACTCAACACCCTGACCGATACGGATAGGACCTGCGCCCAGCACAACGATCTTCTTCTTGTTGGTCAGCACAGAAGCGTTGTCTGCGGTGTAGGAGGAATAGAAATAAGGAATATATGCGCCGGTGTGGCAGGTGTCCACCATGCGGAACACGGGGAACAGACTATGCTCCTTACGGAAACGGTAGACCTCCAGCTCACTACAGCTCCACATACGGGCAACATACTTATCGGAGAAGCCCATCTTCTTGGCTGCGCGCAGAACGTCCAGGTTACGGGGATTCGCCTTCAGGTTCTCCTCCATGTCCACGATCTTCAGGATGGATTCCAGGAAGAAGGGAGTGATCTTGGTGATCTCGTGAATCTGGGAGACCGGCACGCCACGAGCCAGCAGCTCTGCAATGGCAAAGATGTTGTCATCACGGAACTCGGTGATGTAGTCAAGCAGCTCCTCGTTTGTCATGTTGTCAAACTTTGCATGGTAGATGTGATGCACACCTACCTCCAGGGAACGGATGCCCTTCAGCAGTGCCTCCTCCAGGTTGGAGCCGATGCCCATGACTTCGCCCGTTGCCTTCATCTGGGTACCCAGCAGGTTGGAAGCGGCGGTGAACTTATCAAAGGGGAAACGGGGCAGCTTTGCAATGACGTAGTCCAACTGAGGCTCAAAGGCAGCGTTGGTGTTGGCGATCTTAATGTCCTCCAGTGCCATGCCCACAGCGATCTTAGCCGTCACACGGGCAATGGGATAGCCGGATGCCTTGGAAGCCAGTGCAGAGGAACGGGAAACACGGGGGTTGACCTCAATGAGGTAATACTCGGAGGAGTGAGGATTCAGCGCAAACTGCACGTTACAGCCGCCCTCAATCTTCAGCTCACGGATGATCTTGATTGCAGAATCGTTGAGCATCTTCTGGTCATGCTCGCTGAGGGTCATAATGGGAGCCACAACGATGGAGTCACCGGTGTGCACACCGACGGGATCCACATTCTCCATGCCACAGATGGTGATAGCATGGTCATTGCTGTCACGCATGACCTCAAACTCAATTTCCTTGTAGCCCTTAACGCTCTTTTCCACCAGCACCTGATGCACAGGAGAGAGCTTGAACGCATTGGTACCGATCTCAATCAGTTCCTCTTCATTGTAAGCGAAACCGCCACCGGTGCCGCCCAGGGTGAAGGCAGGACGGAGAACAACGGGATAACCGATGCGCTCTGCTGCTTCCTTTGCCTCCTCCAGGCTGTAGGTGATCTCGGAGGGAATGACCGGCTCACCGATGGACTGGCACATTTCCTTAAACAGCTCACGGTCCTCGGCACGCTCAATGGACTCACTGCTGGTACCCAGCAGCTCCACGTTACACTCCTTCAGCACGCCCTTCTTCTCCAGCTGCATAGCCAGGTTCAGGCCGGTCTGTCCGCCCAGGCCGGGAATGATGGCATCGGGGCGCTCATAACGGAGGATCTTTGCAATATACTCCAGGGTCAGAGGCTCCATGTAGACCTTGTCTGCAATGGTAGTGTCTGTCATGATGGTAGCGGGGTTGGAGTTACACAGAACGACCTCGTAGCCCTCTTCCTTCAGTGCCAGGCAAGCCTGGGTACCGGCATAGTCAAACTCTGCAGCCTGACCGATCACGATAGGACCGGAGCCGATGATCAAAACCTTTTTAATGTCTGTTCTCTTTGCCATAATAAATCCTCCTCTTACTTTCTGTAAACAACTTTTCCGTCACATACTGTCAGCACACACTCGCCGCAAAGCTTCCACCCCGTAAAAGGTGTTGCCTTGCCCATGGAGAGAAAGTCTGCAGGGTCAACGGTAAACTCTTTATCCAGCTCCCACACAGTGAAATCCGTGCCGGAAGGAATGCCGAAGCGCTTACGGGGATTCTCTGCCAAAAGCGCAATGAGCTTCTCCAGGGTGATGATGCCGCTTTTCACAAGACAAGTATACATCACCGGGAACGCAGTTTCAATACCCACAATGCCAAAAGCACTGCCGGATAGACCTTTTGCTTTTTCTTCTGCGGAATGGGGTGCATGGTCGGTGGCGATCATGTCAATGGTGCCATCCACAATACCTGCCACCAGCGCCTTACGGTCTTCCTCGCTGCGGATGGGAGGATTCATGCGGAATCTGCCATCCTCCTGCAGCTGCATATCATTCATGACCAGGTAATGGGGGGCAGTTTCGCAGGTGACATTCACGCCCCGTGCCTTTGCCTGGCGGATCAGTTCCACACTCTCCTTGGTAGAGATGTGGCAAACATGGTAAGCGCAGCCGGTCTCCTCAGCAAGACGAAGGTCTCTTGCGATCTGTCCGTACTCACTCTCACTGCAGATGCCCTTATGACCGTGCAGCTTTGCATACTCACCGTCATGGATATAGCCGCCGAAGAGAAGGTCATTGACCTCGCAGTGGGCGACGATCATTTTTCCCAACGCCTTTGCCTTCAGCATGGCCTGCCGCATCATTTCTTCACTCTGGATGCCCTTTCCGTCATCGGAGAAAGCGATCACATCCGGTGCCATACCCTCCAGGTCGGCCATTGTCTCGCCCATTTCACCAACAGTAATCGCGCCGTAGGGATACACATGGATCACAGCGCACTCCTCAATCAGCTTCAGCTGCTGCGCCAGGTGCTCCTTGCTGTCGGGTACCGGGTTCAGGTTCGGCATGGTGCAAACCGCCGTGTAACCGCCACGGGCAGACGCCTGACTTCCGGTCTTCATTGTCTCCTTATAGGAAAATCCCGGCTCACGGAAATGCACATGCACATCACAAAAGCCGGGAAATACAACATATTTAGAATCAAAAAAAGGAAACAGTTCGTCCATCAAAGGATGACCGGAAGAAACAAAAGTACCAATGTCACAACCAACGCTCTTCAGCTTGTTCATTGCGCTCATCATAGTTCGTTCCTCCATCTCAAAATTATCTGAGTAAGTATACCACAAAACAACCCGATTTGTCAAACCCTACGACAAAAATTTCGTTCTAATTTTACTACCTTTTTTTGCCGCTCCTTTGGGCAATATTCCAAAACATCCGTCCCGGCGCAACAGCGGTTCACGGGATGCGGATAATAATAAACACCGTTTCGCAGAATGCTTCATACGGCAGACAGCAAAACGGCATTTATTTTCTCATTTCAAATCTCTGCGGATGCCCTCTGCAATGCGGTAAATGTCTTCCATCTTCTGAATAGAAGAAATCTGCTCCTTATAGAAATTCGCATAAGCAACGCCACGGAGGTACCAGGCAAAATGCTTTCTTGCCTCCAGGCAGGCGATATGCTCGCCCTTATCTTCATAAGCAAGCGCAAACTGGCGCACTGCCACATCCACACGCTTGGCAAGCACCGGGCGTTCCGGGATCGGCTCACCGTTCATTGCCGCCCTCACCTGCGTAAAGACCCAGGGGTCACCGAAGGTGGCTCTTCCGATCATAAGACCGTCCGCACCCGTCCATTTCAGGCAGCGAAGGGCGCTTTCTCCATCCACCACGTCGCCGTTGGCGATCACCGGAACAGAAGCCTGCTGCTTCACCTTTGCGATCATATCCCAATCCGCAGTGCCGGAATACAGCATGCTGCGAGTCCGTCCGTGGACAGTGAGCAAGGCAGCGCCATTGTCCTCCATGCGCTTAGCAAAGTCCAGCACGTTGATGCTGCCCTTATCCCAGCCCAGGCGGCACTTTACCGTCACCGGCACATCCACTGCGTTTACAACGGCTTTTACGATCTCCCCTGCCAGCTCCGGGGTGCGCATCAGTCCGCAGCCGTCACCGGAATTGGCGATCTTGGGCATAGGGCAACCCATGTTGATATCAATATAATCACAGCCGGAATGTCCCAGCGCCAGCACTGCTGCCTTTGCCATGATCTCGGGGTCGTTTCCGAAAATCTGCGCACCGCAAATGCTGCCATCGTTTTTCCGAAGCAAGCTGACACTTTTCTTATCCTGGTACACCAGCGCCCGGGAGGACACCATTTCCGTCACCGTGACACCGGCGCCAAGCTCTGCGCAGACAGTGCGGAATGCCCAGTCAGTCACACCGGCCATAGGCCCGAGAAACAGAGGATTATTCACTTCAATATTTCCAATGCGCATACTCCGCACCTCCCTTTTCCGGGAGATTATAACACAGTATGCGCCGTTTCGCAAGTCAAATCAGGCAAGTAATCAACCAAATCAGCGCCATCACCATAGCGCCCAGCAGCGACCAGGCAAGCCCCGGCAGCTGCGGCGCTGTTCTTCTGTGATTACCGATGATCCGCTTTGCCTCCTTCAGCAGCGCCGCATCGGTCACCCCTTCCCTGCCCACAGCATCCGCACGCAAAATAAAGATCGCCTGCTCAAACAGCTCCGGGTCGGGAGAATGCACCAGGATCACCTGCCGTGAAATACCTTTTACCATAGAAAAAGCCCCCTTTCAGGGAAAGTATTTCCACAGAAAGGGGGCGCTATGCAAATATTACTGAATATTCCAGATGGGATTACCGATGCCGATGCGTGAATTGTCTGTTGTATCCCACACCTCCACACGGTAGAACTTGCAGTTCTCCGCATCCAGTGCGAAATAGAAGGTTTCCTCGCAGGTGATTTCCTTGCTGAAGACGATGCCGGCATCGTTGATCAGATCCACACGGTATGTATGGTAGGGATTCTTTACGGTCTTGTGCAGATCGCCTACGGAAAATACCAGCCGCTTGCCGGTAAAGTCGGTCTCGTAGCCGGTGACGGTGTCACCTACACACATACGAATACCCACGGGGCCGCAGGTAAAGTCACCGATACGGATGTGGGAGAAGAAGGATTCCGCATTTTTCTCCTCGGCATAGACAACGGAGATCGCCTTGTCGGAGGGCATGCCGTGTTCGTCATTGCCGGAGGTCGCCCACACCTTCTTGCCCAGCGCCAGCAGGTCTACCCAAAGCTGGTAGTTTTTCTGGGTGTTTGGGCCGTTACGGTCGGACTTGTAGGTATTCATGACCTCAATACCGGTCCAATCGCCGTACCAATAATCCAGGGGATCATCGGAATCCAGTACGCCATTATGCTTGGGATGGACGTGGACGAACATACCGCCCTTATCCCGAACTGACTGCACCAGCGCCTCAAGCTGCTCTCTTTTATATTTTGGATAATACGGAAACTCACCGTCCAGGGCTGTGCCTTTGAAATTAAACTCTTCATGCTCCGTCAGCAGCTCCAACAGCGCATTCGGGTCTGTGAATATCATATTATAATGAAAGCTTGTCACTTCGTAAGGCAGATCCAGCATTGTGGTAGCCGCCTCGGTGCCGCCGATGAACACAGAATCGTCCCACTCGGGAAGCACCATGTGGCGCACCTGCTTATGATCCACGATGGTGGCAAAATCCATTTCCAGCCCCAAAAGGCCGGACTTCCACACAGACAGAGAGATCCGTCCGTCACTTCTGCCGCCGGAGTTGGAGTGATCGTGCATTTCACCGTAATACGGTGTTCTGCCGGCATAAAGTGCCTCCAGCGCCGCAATGTCCGTTTCTGTGGCATCGCAGGCCGGTTCCGTGGGCGCTGTGGTCTCTGCTGTGCCGCCATTGCAGGCGCAGAGCAACAGCACGGCAAACGCCAAAAGCATGATACATAAGGATTTTTTCATAACCATCCCTCCCGGGTTGCGTTTACAATATAATTATAATAATGTGTAAATTATCAATTTTCGTCTTTCGGTCTTTTGTAGCGACCCTTGGGTTCCCACTCCGGCAAAGGGAAGCGCTGCATAGCGCCAAAGATGCGATCCTTCAGGTCAGGGTAACGGGCGGACAGCTCATAGACAAGGGCTTTGATCTCTTCCCTTTTGGTCTGCTTATCCACGGGGCAGCGGTTTTCCAGCACCGGCAGACCCATTCTTGTGACAAAGTTATCCACCGTCTGCTCATGGATGTACAGCATGGGACGGATCTGGATCACGCCGGAGCGGTCAAGGTTGGTCACCGGCTGGAAGCAGCTGATGCGGCCTTCATATAATAAAGACATCATAAAGGTCTCCACAGCATCGTCATAGTGGTGACCCAGGGCAAGCTTGTTGAGACCTCTGTCCAGCAGCGCCTGGTTCAGTGCGCCTCGGCGCATCTTTGCGCACATGGAGCAGGGATTCTTCTCTTTTCGGTATTCAAATATCACCGGGCCGATCTCTGTCTTCACCAGAGTAAAAGGAACATCCAGCTTTTTGCAAAGCGCATCAATGCCGGAAAAATCCATCCCCAGCCCCATATCAATGGTAATAGCCTCCACCTCAAAGGGGATATGATTATATTTTTTCAGTTCCGCCAGGAGCACCAGCAGCGCCAGGGAATCCTTGCCGCCGGACACACCCACGGCGATTTTGTCGCCGGGTTCGATCATTTTATAGTCCTCTACGCAGCGGCGAACCAGTCCAACCAGCCTTTGCATATTGTATTTTCCTCCATTTTATGTAAAAATAAGAAGTGAGCATTCGGGAGCATATAAGAGCATTTAAGAGTATTTGAAAGTTTTATTCCGTTTTCTTAAATTTTCTTAAAATAGTTGTTGACATTTAAAGTTCTGTATGGTATAAAATTCAAGCGTTATGCAGTTATTGTAATGCCTGCACATGAATTTGTCAAAATATTTTAACCAAAATGGAGGAAAGAATAATGACCACTACACTCGCTAAAAAAGAGACCGTAGAGCGCAAGTGGTATGTTATCGACGCTGCCGGCAAGCCCCTGGGCCGTACCGCTGTTATTGCTGCTAACCTGCTTCGCGGCAAGCACAAGGTCGATTTCACTACCAACGTTGACTGCGGTGACTACGTCATCATCATCAACACTGACAAGGCTGTTCTGACCGGCAAGAAGCTGGATCAGAAGTCCTACTACCGTGTATCCGGCTGGATCGGCGGTCTGAAGGAAACCAAGGCTCG
>JAFYNQ010000089.1 GCA_017548065.1 Oscillospiraceae bacterium | reverse complement strand
TCAATGATTATAATGCTAATGGTTATAAGGTTTCATTATGTGTATTTCCTGCAGAGATACCTTCTAATGCCCAAGTTGTTGCGTTCTCCTATTATAACTATTGGCAAGAAGTGCATGATGTTTATTTGGAATTAAAGTTTGATTCGTTAAGTGAAATGGAATCTTATTTATCTGCGGTGAAAACAGCATGCACTCAAAGGTGTGAAGATTATAAGTCTCCTTTAGACGGCGAGTGGTTTATAGAAGAGCAGAATATATATAACGAAAAGTACACCGAATCTTTTTGTGTTCTTTACAATATTTCAAAAGGAGAGGAAAGGTACACAGGCTATATAATTGAAAGTAATTCTATAGGCACGGTGCTTAATTGTAACTTTGGCGTGATCAGCTATTCTGTTAATGAATTGACTGTGATTCATACAAATGTCACCGGTCGCTTTCAGCAAAATATTCATAACCATATCCCAAAGTATTTTGAACGCTTTAACATTCCCCTTGACGACAAGCACAAAAGAACTTTCTCGTTACAGGGTAACACATGCGACAAGTGCGACAAGGGGACGGTTCTCTTGTCACATCCCCTTGTCTCTTGTGGGTTGGCGGCGGTGTCGAGTTGAGTTTTGATGTAGATCGTTTCATTGAAATATGGGAGAGTGAATAAATGGTTAATACGAAGTTTTGCTTGAGTAGGAACATTTGCTTATGAAATATGTACGACCATACTTCTTGTTTTCGTTGATTTCCTGCATCGTTGCGATATTGTTTTCTATGGTTTTTCGCTTTTCCTTAACAAATACATGGCAGGCGGGCGTTGCGATAGTGTTTATCTTTGGTCCATTTCTTGTGTTTGGGTGGAAATTCTCAAGGGGGACAAGGGGACGGTTCTCTTGTCCCCTTGTCTCTAATTTATTTTATAAGTGGCTTGAGCTTGAAAATTTTAAACATGCTGATTTTGACAATAATGATGAATATATGATTCTTAATACAGTCAACAGAGCTTTGTGGGAGTTGTGTGATAGATGATTGTTTTTATTCTTATGGTAATAAAAATCGTAGCAACGGTGTTTGCGATTCAAGATTCTTGCTTGTTAGCACTTTCCACAACAACACTTCCGTTGATGTTTGCGTGGTTTTTTGGGGATGTGATTAGCTTTAATTCACTGGTGCTTGCTGTGCTGTACCTTGTGTTTATGGGTGTGAATCTTCTTTCGTGGCTGATCTCTCCATGGTTTGCGATTTCGGGCAGAAGAACGACGGCGATTGTAGGCTTTTCATTTGCTATAGGGCTGAATGTATGTGACATAGTAATTAGTTTGTTAAGTACACTTTCGGTTTTGGACAAGGTGTGCAATATGTCTTTTAGTGCGCTGATAATTGGTCTATCCATCTGGATGATTTACAAGAAGTAACAAGAAGGGGGACAAGGGGACGGCTTTGTTGTCTCCTCTTCATTGCAACATTTAGCAGCACTTACAATAATAACGACACCCCCTGATGCAGGCTGCATCAGGGGGTGTTTTTAGCTTACTTTTACTTTCTTGCGGAAGGGGAGAGCGACGATCACACCGCAGCACATAAGAGCGAACCAGACCAGGATCAGGTTGCTCCAGCCGATGGCGCCTACAGCGCCGGCAAACAGCTTGGAGGAGATGGCGGCTGCCATGTAGCTGCAAAAATCCAGGTAGCCGGTGGCGGAGGAGACCATGCCCGTATCAATCAGGCTGGGGCAGTAGCGGCTCCACATAAGGCTGGAGGCGCAGTTGGAGAAAATCATGGCCAGCACCAGAAGCGCCAGGTTGATATGGGGCTGCTGTACCAGGAATACGCCCAGGAAGCAGGTGGCTGCCACGGAGAAGAACAGTAAAATGGCCTTATTCAGATCCTGCTTCAGCCAGTCCAGGATCACAACCGCCAAAATGGAATTTATGGCGATGACACTGGTGCCCACGGCGTACAGAAGGGCGGAGCTTTCGGCATCAAAGGACAGATGCTGGGAAATGTAAGTAGGCAGCCAGAACAGAACAGCGGTGCGGACGATGCCCGTAAGCATGGAGACCACTGTCCACTTCAAAATCTCACGCTTCAGCAGTACCTTTATGTTGCCACCGGCTTCTTTTTTTGCTTTGAAGCGGTTGGGCTGCACCAAGCCTTTTTTCTCAAAGATGGTGAAGGACACAAAGAACACAATGCCCATAATCAAAAGAATGGTACTGCTGGCGTTAAAGGCAGGTGTCCAAACCATCCAGGCGGCAAAGAGACCGGCGATGGGGGCGGCTGCGTAGGATGCCATAGCGTGACCTACGTGACAACGGGTGGCGAGGTCTGCCTCCAGGTTTTCGGAGATCAGCTTTGTCATGGGGGCGTAGATCATGGCCAGGAAGAAGCCCATGGCGCCGTAGACAATAAAGGGCGCTGCGCCAAGCTGGGTGATGTGGGGCATGGCAAAAAGGCAAAGGCTTGCCAGGATCAGTCCAAAGGACACCATGTATTTGCCGCTGACCTTGTCGCCGATGATGCCGTTGATCAGCTGCCCCACCGCATAGGTCACAAAGAATACAGAGGACAACGTACCCAACTGGTCAGTGTTGAAAATGCCGGCTTCTGTGAGCTGGGGACTTAAGGCACTTAAAATATCACGGCAGATATACACGCTACCGTAGGCAATGGCGCAAATTGCGCCAATAAGAAACGCTTTTTTAACTTCGGGACGGAGCTTCATGGTCTTACCTCTCTTTTGTGATCACTGTCAGACCGTTTTGCGCATACAAGCTTTGCAGCTGCTCCGGCAGCTCCGGGTCTGTGACATAAATATATTCCGGGCGCATATCCGCAACCTTGAAAAGGGCAGTGCGCTCAAACTTACTGCTGTCTGCCAAAATATAGGCCTGGTCGCAGCACTGCAAAAGCTTCTGCTGCAGAGGGTACAGCGTCTCCTCAAAGCCCCAAATGCCGTGATCCAGGGAAATGGCGGAGGGGAACACAAAGGATTTCTGCACATGCAGGGAATCCAGCGTGTCCAGGGTCAGCTGACCGAAGAAGGAGTCCTCCTCCGGGATATACTGACCGCCCAGCAGAATCAGTCGGTAGCCGGGCATGTCCTTCAAAACAGAAAAAACACCCATGGAATAGGTGACTACCGTCAGCCGGGAAACGCGCTTTTTCAGTTCCTGGGCAAAGTGGATGGGGGTAGAGCCGGTGCCGATGGCAATATAGTCTCCTTCGTTTACCAGGGTGGCGGCCACCCGTGCCAGGGCATCCTTTTGACTGCTCTGCTCCAGGTCACGCTGGGAAAGGGGCTGGTAGGCTACCATTTCCGTAATCGGCACAGCACCGCCGTGCACACGGGTCAGTAAGCCGTCTTTTTCCATTGTCAGAAGATCCCGTCGGACGGTTTCCACAGATACGGAAAACTGTTCTGTGAGTGCAGCCACGGTTACCGCACCCTGACGGCGCAGCTGCTGCAAAATCTCCTGCTGACGTTGTGATGCAAGCATTTCCACACACCTCCACAATTTTCCACATAATAACACACAAACCCTGTATTTGTCAACATGATAAAGGCAGGATTATCGTTCTATTGGTTGCCGCACACCAAATCCCCCCGGGGGTGAGGGGATTTGGCCTTTTGCATCATTCAAAGTGCGCAAAAATCGCCCGGAATGGAGAGTCCATTCCGGGCGATCGGGTTATTTCTTACAGACCTGCCAGCTTGATCAGCTCAGGAACCTTGTCCTCCCAGCCGAGAGCCATGATGTGCAGACCCTGGCAGTAGGGACGGCACTCCTTAATGATCTGTGCGGCGATCTCAACACTGGTGATACCGGCCTTGGCACGCTCCTTGTCAGCAGCCAGTGCATCGATCATGTGCTGGGGTACGTGGACACCGGCAACATTGTTGTTCATGAACTTGCACATGCCGGCAGACTTGGGAATGATCACACCCAGCTGCACGGGCTTGCCGAACTGCTTTGCCTTCTCCATGAAAGAGATGAACTTCTCAGAATCAAACACAGCCTGGGTCTGGAAGTATTCAGCACCGGCCATGACCTTACGCTCCATCTTTGCCAGCTGTGCATCCACAGAGTCGGAGCAGGGGGATACAACAGCGCCCTTTGCAAACTTGGGAGCTTCGCCTACCAGCTCATTGCCTGCCAGGTCAACACCCTTTTCCAGCTGGGAAACAGTGTGCAGCAGGGAAACGGAATCCAGGTCAAAAACGGGCTTTGCGCCGGGGTGGTCACCCATACGGGTGTGGTCACCGGTGAGACAGAGAATGTTGTCAATGCCCAGCATAGCAGCGCCCAGCAGCTCGGACTGCAGTGCAATACGGTTGCGGTCACGGCAGGTCAGCTGCAGAATAGGGGTCAGACCGGCATTCTTCATAGCCACGCAGACGGGCAGGCTGCCCATGCGCATAACAGAGGACTGGTTATCGGTAACGTTAACGGCATGGATGCCGGAGAGATATTCCTTTGCTTCCTTCACAACATGGGAGCAATCAATACCTTTGGGAGGGCCGACTTCGGCGGTGACCACAAACTGGCCGTCATTGAACAATTCAGTAATTCTCATATTCTGTTACTCCTTATTTATTGTACTGACGCAACTGGATGGGGCATTTCAGCACATCCAGGCGGTCCACCTGCTTTAATTTACGCATGATTCGCTCCCAACCACATTCCATGGTGGGATCCACTTCGCACATGCCGTTCTTGGCACCGCCGCACTGGCCGTTGACCAGACTCTTGGAGCAGGCGGTGATGGGGCAGGTGCCGCCGGTGATGTTCAGGTAGCACTGACCGCACTGGTCGCATTCATGCTCCAGGGGGGTGACACCCTGATGACCGGGAAGGGCATAGGTATCGCAGGCAGCGCATACACGCTTGCCGGGCAGATGCTCTGCCACAGTCTGCACACCAACGCCGCAGGACAGCACCAGGACGGTGTCTGCAGCTTCAATGGCGGCGGCATGCTTTTCCAGGCGCAGGGGCAGATTGTCAATGTTGCACACGTAGTCAGTGGTAAGAATACCGGTGACCTTGTCACCCAGTGCCTTCTCAAATTCTTCGGCTTCCTTTTCGGGGAAGGAGACCTCCTTACAGCCGTGGCAGTTGATAATAAATACCTTGCCCTGGGTCAGGGAATCCAGAATCTCTTTGCTTTTCAGTTCAGTAATCAGCATTATTTCATCCCCCTAACTGCATTTTTGCCGGCCTTGATCTTGGCAACCAGCGGGATCTTGGAGGAGCAGATGTACTCGCAGCAGCGGCACTCCATGCAGTCCATAACGTTCTGCGCCTTCATGCCTTCCCAGTTCTCGGTGTCAGCATACTTGGCAAACCACAGAGGCTTCAGCTCCATGGGACAAACATCCACGCAGCGACCGCACTTGATGCAGGCCACTTCACGGCTGGGATCGGTGTTGATGGCAATGATGCCGTTGGAGCCCTTCATGATGGGGGCTTCCAGACCGTTCTGGACGAAGCCCATCATGGGGCCGCCGGCCTTCACGGTAGCGGTCTCGTCGGTGATGCCGCCGCAATACTCCACCAGGGAAGCGGCAGGGGTACCGATGCGAACCAGGAAGTTGCCGGGGTTCTTGATGTACTCGCCGGTAACAGAGGTGATACGGCTGGTCAGAGGCATGCCGGTCTTGATAGCATCGGCAATTGCCTTGGTGGTGCTGACGTTACCCACAACGCAGCCTACGTCTGCAGGCAGAGCGCCGCTGGGAACCATGCGGCCGGTGACACGCTTGATGAGCATCTTTTCGGCGCCCTGGGGGTACTTGGTACGGGCAACGCACACTTCAATGTTGTCATAAGCGGCGACCTTTTCTTGCATCAGCTTGATGGCATCGTGCTTGTTGTCCTCAATGACGATGACGCCCTTGGGAGCATCCACGGTCTTCATCATGGCACGCAGACCGAAGATCACATCGTCGGCATAGTGCAGAAGCAGCTGATGGTCAGCGGTGAGGTAAGGCTCGCATTCACAGCCGTTGAGCAGCACATATTCAATGGGCTTGTTGGGCATCAGCTTAACGTAGGTGGGGAAGCCTGCGCCGCCCATGCCCACGATACCGGCATTCTTGACAATGTCAATGATCTCGGCAGGGGTCAGGTCTTCCAGCGTGCCGTGAGGCACAACAGATTCGTGGAGGGTGTCGGTGCCGTCGTTCTCGATCACAACGCTCAGGCACATACCACGGTTTGCGTGGGGACGGTCTTCAATGG
Organism: Oscillospiraceae bacterium; assembly: GCA_017548065.1. GTDB lineage: Bacteria > Bacillota > Clostridia > Oscillospirales > Oscillospiraceae > Faecousia. The sequence goes on along the minus strand of JAFYNQ010000089.1, from coordinate 2,618 downwards.
CGATGACCTTGCCACTGACGGAAGCGTGGACAGGAGCGCTGATGAAGCCGGCAGCCTCGCCGATCATCTGACCCACCTTCACATAGTCACCTACCTGCACAACGGGGTTGGCAGGTGCGCCCAGGTGCATAGCCATGGGGATCACGGCGATGTCGGGAGCAGGGAAGGTGACCAGCTCCTTGCCTTCGGAAAATTCCTTGTGCTCGGAGGGATGCACGCCGCCGTAGTAACCGGCAAAACGCAGATCACGGATCTTTGCCACATACTCGGCAACCAGCTTGTGGCTGACCTTGCTGTAGTCACGGATCTGCACAGCCTGCGCCTTCAGCTCGTCCAGACGACCCTGGGCAGCCAGGCGCTGCTGGATCTTCTCCCAGGCGCAGTCCTTATCGGGGCTGACCTCACACTTGCCGTCCTTGGCGCCGCCGCACTGACCGTTGACCAGGCTCTTGGAGCAGTCAACAATGGGGCAGATACCGCCGGTGATGTTCAGGTAGCACTGTGCGCAGGCATCGCATGCCTTCTTGGTCAGCGCCATACCGTGATGACCGGTGTAGTTGATGGAGTCGGAAGCTGCGAAAACCGGCAGCGCAACGATGTCGGCAATCGTCTGAATGCCAAGACCGCAGCTGATGACGAACACAGCCTTTGTTCCCTCGGGGATCAAGCCGGGGAGCTTCTTCTGGGCAATGTACTTGTTGCAGAGGAAATCTGCCCGGGCAGAGCCGGTGACATTTTTGCCCATGTCCTTTGCCACAGCCAGGAACGCATCCAGCTCCGGCTCTTCAAGGACAGTAAATTCCTTAAAGCACTTGTTGCAGGCGATGACGAAAATATCATCGGTCTGCGCCAGCAGCTCACGCAGCTGCTCTGCAGGCTTTAAGGCGTACTTGGTATAATTTTCCAAATCCTCACCTTCCTGAAATAGCACCGCAAAAAGCTTTGCGGATGCCGTGATGTTATAATAATGTACATACGGGATTCATAATAACATATTTTGTTGTAAATTTCTACCCCTTTTCCATAAATATTCTAAAATATTATGGCGCACATAACAAAATGGCATAACGGGGACAGCGATCAGCGAAAGAAATATTAAAAATGTGGTTGAAATATGAGAAAAAGCGTGCTATAATGCAGGGTGACTATGGGATAACTATGCCCATAGGACGAAATTACAAATCAGGAGGAGATCTTATGCCTCATACCATAGCGGTTGCCGGTAAGGGCGGTGTGGGTAAGACCACCACCTGCGGCATGATCATTGACTACCTTGTGAAGACCGGCAAATCCCCGGTGCTTGTTGTGGATGCAGATGCCAACTCCAACCTCAATGAGGTTCTGGGTGTTGATGCAGAGATCACGTTGGGCGCCATTCGTGAGGAAATGGCCCAGGCAGAACTGAAGGGCACCATTCCTTCCGGCATGACCAAGGCAGATTACGCTTCTTTTAAATTCAACTCCGCCCTCATTGAAGAGGACGATTACGATATGCTCATTATGGGCCGCACCCAGGGCAAGGGCTGCTACTGCTATGTCAACGGTGTGCTGACCACCCTGGTGGATAAGTATGCCAAGAACTACAAGTATGTAGTCATGGACAACGAAGCCGGTCTGGAACACGTGGCAAGAGGCACGTTGCCTCATGTGGACACCATGTTCCTGATCTCCGATTGCTCCCGACGGGGCATTCAGGCTGCGGCAAGAGTGGCAGAGATGATCATGGAGTTGGAGCTGAAGCCCGGCAGAATGGGTCTTATTGTCAATCGCGCACCGGGCGGTGTGCTCAGCGACGGCATCAAGGAGGAGATCGCAAAGCACGGTCTTGAGCTGTTTGGGGTCCTGCCTCAGGATGAGGGCGTGTACGATTGCGACAGCGACGGCACTCCGTCCTCCAAGCTGCCCGAAACAAATCCCGTAAAGCAAGCCCTGAAGGGAATCATGCAAAACCTGGGGATTTGAATTAAGAATTAAAAATTAAGAATTAAGAATTATGAAAAATGCTGCGTTAGAGAAAAGTTTCCGGTTTGCGAAACGAATTGTGGCATTGTGCCGATTTCTTCGTCAAACGCAAAAGGAATACGCCATCACAAAACAACTGCTCCGAAGCGGTACCAGCATAGGTGCCAATATAGCAGAAGCAAAGTATGCGCAAAGCAGACCGGATTTTATATCTAAAATGAACATCGCGCTGAAAGAGGCCGGAGAAACAGAGTATTGGCTTCGCTTGTTGCGTGAGACCGGTTATCTTACGCAGATACAATTTAAGTCAATTGCCGGTGACTGTGAGGAACTGATAAAAATTCTTTCAGCCATTGTGCGGTCTACAAAAAATTCTTAACTATTAACTCTTAATTCTTAACTCTATTTATGTTGTTAATAATTTTTAATTATTATATATTTTTATCAAGGGGGAAAACATTATGTCTTTTACACCTAAGACGGGAGCCTTCAGCGGCAAGATCAATGCCGTGACTCTGGGCACCGGTGACAAGGCTATCGTCATCGGCGGTCAGAATGTGCTGCCGTTCTACACCTTCGATGCAGCAATTGAAAATGCACCGAAGATCGGCATCGAGATCTCCGATGCTGCCGCTGCCTGGGATCTGCCCGGTCTG
>JAFYNQ010000088.1 GCA_017548065.1 Oscillospiraceae bacterium | reverse complement strand
CGTGGGCAACTACGACTTCTGGTATGAGTCCTCCCAGCTGGTGCAGCAGCTCATCAAGAATCATAACAAGCGCAACGCCGAGAAGATCAAGGAATTGCAGGAGTTCATCTCCCGCTTCTCTGCCAACAAGTCCAAGGCAAAGCAGGCAACTGCCCGTAGAAAGCTGCTGGATAAGCTGACCGTTGAGGAAATGCCTTGCTCCACCCGTCGTTATCCCTTCGTTGGCTTTATGCCGGAGCGTGAGCTGGGTAAGGATATCCTGACTGTCAATGACGTGTCTGTCACTGTGGACGGTGTCAAGCTGCTGGATAAGGTGTACTTCTCCGTGGGCAAGAACGATAAGATCGCCTTTGTGGGTGAGAACGAGCTGGCACAGACTGCGCTGTTCAAGCTCCTCATGGGTGAGCTGGAGCCTGACGAGGGCAGCATCAAGTGGGGTATCTCCACCATCCGCAGCTACCTGCCCAAGGACAACTCTGAGTATTTTGACGGCAACACCATGGAGCTGGTGGACTGGCTGCGTCAGTATTCCGCAAAGAAGGATGATGTGTACCTCCGTGGCTTCCTGGGCAGAATGCTCTTCTCCAACGAAGACGTGTTCAAGCAGGTAAACGTTCTCTCCGGTGGCGAGAAGGTACGCTGCATGCTGTCCAAGATGATGCTCTCCGGCGCCAATGTGGTGCTGCTGGACCAGCCCACCAACCACCTGGACATGGAATCCATCCAGGCAGTGAACAAGGGTCTGGAGGCTTTCCAGGGCGTTGTGCTGCTGGCATCCCATGACCACGAAATGCTGACCTCTACCTGTAACCGTGTGATCGCCTTCCAGCCCGACGGCACCATCGTTGACCGCTACGGCACCTATGATGACTACCTGGAGTGGCTGGCACAGAATAAGTAATTCGCATTTGCGGAGGCGGATGTCTTCGTCCGCCAATCTGCAATGACCTATCAAGGAGATATTTATGGAAAAAATATTAGATATCATTTCAAAGAAAATGGCGCAGGCCTTTGAGGCGGCAGGTTATGATGCGGCTTTCGGCAAGGTCACTGTCTCCAACCGTCCCGACCTTTGTGAGTATCAGTGTAACGGCGCCCTGGCAGCGGCCAAGCAGTATAAGTGCGCACCTATCCAAATCGCAAACGCTGTGGCAGAGAAGCTGGACGCAGCTGATTTTTCCATGATTGATGCGGTTATGCCCGGCTTTATCAACCTGAAGCTTTCCGACGCTTTCCTGCAGAATTATCTGGAGCAGATGCGTACTGCGCCTGATTTCGGCGTGGAGAAGCTGGGTGCCGGTAAGACCGTTGTGGTGGACTACGGCGGACCCAATGTGGCAAAGCCGCTGCACATCGGTCACCTGCGTTCTGCCATTATTGGTGAGAGCCTGAAGCGGCTGTACAAGTTCTTCGGTTATAACACCATCGGCGATATCCACCTGGGAGACTGGGGTCTGCAGATGGGTCTGATCATCGCAGAGCTGCGTTGCCGCCAGCCGGAACTGGTGTACTTTGATCCCGACTATACCGGCGAATATCCTGCAGAAGCACCCTTTACTATTTCCGAACTGGAAGAGATCTATCCTGCCGCTGCTGCCAAGAAGAAGGAAGACGAGGCATTTGCCGAGGAAGCACACGTGGCTACCTTTGAACTGCAGAACGGAAGACCCGGCTATCGTGCTCTGTGGCAGCATATTATGCGTCTGTCTCTTGCAGATATGCGCAAAATCTATGACGACCTGGATGTACATTTTGAGTCCTGGCTGGGCGAAAGTGATGCAGACCCCTACATTCCTGCCATGATTGCGGATATGAAGGAGAAGGGCTACGCTGTGCAGTCCGAGGGCGCATGGGTCATTCCCGTTGCAGAGGAGTCCGATAAGAAGGAAGTGCCTCCCTGCATCCTGGTAAAGTCCGACGGCTCCGCTATTTATGCAACCACTGACCTGGCAACCATGGTGCAGCGTATGCAGGACTTTAAGCCTCATAAGCTGTTCTATATCACCGACAAGCGCCAGGCGCTGCACTTTGAGCAGGTGTTCCGTGCTGCCAAGAAGTGCGGCATCGTGCCGGAGGAGACCGAGCTGGAGCATCTTGGCTTCGGCACTATGAACGGAAAGGACGGCAAGCCCTTCAAGACCCGTGAGGGTGGCGTTATGCGCCTGGAGGTGCTGATCCGTGAGATGACCGACTTTGTCCGTGCCAAGGTGGTGGAGAACAAGATCGTGGAGGACAGCGAGGTAGAGGCTACCACCAAGAAGATCGCCATGGCGGCACTGAAGTACGGCGACCTGTCCAACCAGCCCACCAAGGACTACGTCTTTGATATGGATCGCTTCGCAGCCTTTGAAGGCAACACCGGTCCTTACATTCTCTATACCATCGTCCGTATCAAGTCCATTCTGGCAAAGTACGGCGCATGGGAGAACCTGCCCATCCAGGCAGCAGCCAATGTGTATGCCAAGGAGCTGATGCTGGCCATCACCAAGCTGGGACCCAATCTGGAGAACGCACTGCGTACCTCCGCGCCCAACGTGATCTGCGCTTACATCTACGAGCTGGCTGGCTGTGTCAACAAGTTCTACCATGAGACCCGTATCCTCACCGAGGAGGATAAGTCTTTGCAGGCTGGCTATATTGCCCTGATTGCCCTGGCAAAGAACATCCTGGAACAGTGCATCGCACTGCTGGGCTTCTCCGCCCCCGAAAAAATGTAATAAAACACTGCGGCAGGCTTGTTACAAACCTGCCGCAGTATTCCTTGCTATTTGTTTGTCCGATACAACTTCCATTCCTCCAAAGGCAATTCCTGCATGGTGCCGTCGGAATGAATGATCAGATTTTTGGCGGCAACTTCCTTGTTTCTGTCGCCCCATGCCACCCGGATGTAGCCGAAAAGGGTCTCTCCATCTTTGTGATAACCTGCCCGGACTTCTGAGAGTGTTGTGGTGTCTGTGCAGCCTTCCGGTTTTTCTGCCAAGGTAGCTTTCAACACTGCGGTAAGATCCGGTAGCTTATCTATGTCCGCCTCTGTAAATACAACAGCAGATTCCTCTGTGGTGCCGTTTTCGTTTACAATGTGGCGTTCGTTGGTGACAAAACCGTTGACAACACGTGTGTATTCCGTTCGCCCTTTGTAATTACTGAAAGATAGGCTTTGGGAATATGTGCCGTCTTCAAAGGGGAGAAACCGGGCGGCAAAATCAACAGCCTCAGTGGGGTAGTCCTTCCAGGAAAAGAACCTTCCGTTAAAAGGTCTGAGATATTGTCGGTTTTTTTCGCGGTATGCAAGAATCGCTATTTTCGCAGCCAAACGGCTGTAACCGTATTTTACGGGAAATACGGATTCCCGGGATAGAAGCTTCTTGGCGTAATTTTCAGCGTGCCACATATCCTCATCCCAAATGGATGCATCTAAAAAACCGTTGCGTAAGGGCAATATGCTGAAGGTGCAATCACTGGTGGAGATGGCAGACTGTACTTCCCCAGCGGCTGGGGAACCGGAAGATGGCATAAATATGGGAGAAAAGCTTTCATAACGGCATTGGTTTGTGTTGATCAGTGTATATTCGTCAAGACTGCGCTGGTGCATAGCGATGATAAAACTGTCGAAGGCAGACAGCTCTGTGCTATAGTGTTCCGGTAGCATCAGATAAAATGCACGGGGCATATTTTTGCCAATTACAATATCAAGGGTTTGCATTTTCAGAATGTGCCAGCGGTTACCGCCAAGGATTTCCTTAGGTACTGTATAGGTGTCCGGAAGGATTTCTGTGATTTTAGCTTCCACGACTTCGCTGTAGACAAAGGGTGCTGCTGTGCTCGATTCAAGGTCATAGCTGATAAAGACATTTGCGATAGGGACAATTGGCTGTGTAATGTGCATATCCCAACTGACTGACTCACCGATTCGGTGTACCGGCTCCGGTGTTGGACGAAAAATAAAAAGAAGAGCAGAAATGATGAAGAGGAGCGCCACTGCCGGCAAAAGAACCCGCAACAGTTTGCATGAATGCTTGTGCTGACCTGCTACAGCTTTTACTGACTTAACGGTGATAGACATACGATTCCTCCTTTTGTTTTACTATAGCACATACAGCACCCTTTCGCAACGCCAAATTCCGGTTTATCGGGCAGTTGCCCGAATGCATAATTAAGAATTCATAATTAAGAATTGTGGTATTTTGCTACGCAAAATGGATTTAAATAGTCGCATAGCGACACCTAAACTTTTTATTTTTAATTTCTAATTCTTAATTGTTTCGTGATCGGCAGATCGCGAAACTGGAATTTGTGATTGCTTTTTTCTGCCGTTGTGCTATGATGGATGTGAAAGAAAGGGGACGTGTATATGGCTTCTTCACGAACCATGGATTTGACGGATGGCCCGATTTTAAAAAAGATGCTTCGGTTTGCTGTTCCGATTATTTTGGGGAACATTTTACAGCAGCTGTATACGGCCGCTGATCGTGTGGTGGTCGGTCGCTTTGCAGCTGACGGCGCTGCGGCGCTGGCGGCTATTGGTGTTACCGTATCGCCGCTGAATTTGCTCATCGGCTTTTTCGTGGGCATTGCCACCGGTAATAACGTGATCTGCGCCAATCTTTTAGGTGCAAAGAACAATAAAGACTTGCGCAAAAGCATGCATACGTCCATTCTCATGGGTCTCATCGCCGGTGTGAGTATTTGTATTTTTGGTATACTGGCGGCTTCCCTGATCCTCACCTGGATGAACACACCGCAGGATGTTATGGCGCAGGCAGCGCTGTACATGCGTGTGTACTTTTTGGGTGTCCCGGCATCTCTTCTTTATAACATCGCCTCCGGCATTCTCCGTGCCCACGGAGATACCAAGCGGCCCATGTTTATCCTGATGATCAGCGGTCTTATGAATGTGGCGCTGAACCTGGTGTTTGTGGTGCTGATGCACCTGGATGTGGTGGGTGTTGCCCTGGCAACGATCCTCTCCCAGTATATGTCTGCTATTGCTGCCTTGTGGATTATGATTTCTCGCAAGGATGTTTATAAACTCACCCTGAAGGAGCTGCGCATAGATAAGACACAGATGATGGCGGTGATCCGCATCGGTGTGCCCAGCGGCTTGGGCAGCATGGTGTTCAGCGGCTCCAATATTGTGGTGCAGACGGCAATGAATTCTCTTAACAGCGCTGCCGTGATTGCTGGCAAGGCTGCGGCTACGGATATCAATTCCTTGGTCTACCAGATTCAGGCCGGTATTTACGCCGCCTGTGTTAGCTTTGCAGGTCAGTGCTTCGGCGCAAAGAAATATAAGCGCATTGACAAGGTGGCTACCACGGCAACGGCGCTTTGCGTGATTACCATGGGTACTTGCGCCGTGATGTGCGCTATATTTGCGCCCCAGCTGGTGGGACTATTCAATACAGACCCCGATGTGGTGCAATACGGCAGCACCATGCTGCGGATCAACACCCTGGGTATTATCGTGTACGCCCCGGCGGAGACCTACCTTGGCTGCTCCCGTGGTATGCGCCGTGCCATGGCGCCTACCATGCTGAATATGGTGGCTGTTTGCGGTGTGCGTATCCTTTGGGCACTGTTTGTGTTCCCTCTGAATCCCACCGTGTCCATGCTTTACTACTGCTTCCCGTTGTCCTGGCTGGTTAGCAGTATTCTGCAGATCATTTACTACTACCACATCCGCAAAAAGCTGGACAAACAAGAAGAAATTGCATAATAAAAATCGCCCGGAGCGAAAACCTGCGTCATTGCGAGACTTGCAAAGCAAGTCGTGGCAATCTCTCTCATAAGATGGAGATTCCCACGGTTGCCGATGCAACCTCGGAATGACAGTAAGGTAAACGCTCCGAGCGGTTATTATTTTCTGTAAAAGGACGGCCTGTGACCGGTGAATTTTTTGAAGATGCGGCAGAAATAGGCGCAGTCTGTGAAACCCACGGCTTCGGCGCATTCCGACACGGTGGCGGAGGTGGACTCCAGCATTTCCACAGCACGCTGGATGCGTAGCTTTAACTGATACCGATAGGGAGGAATGCCCACGGCGGCGGTAAACATGCGGATAAACCGATCCCGGGACAGATGGCAGGCTTCTGCATAAGCATTGATGTCAATGGGCCGGTTGTAATGAATGTGCATCAGGCTGATGACACGCTCCAGCTGCTGATTGCGATTGCTGGCGGCAGGCGAGGGGAGGGCAGGTTGGGTTATCAGCGCCAGAAGCACCGGCATATAGCTGTCGCAAAGCTGCTCACCTACGGTCATGCGGTTGTGGTGGGCGGCGATCATTTTTTCGAAGATGGCTTCAAACTGGGCACGGTCACGGACGGGGATCACCACCGGCGCCATGGGTTCGGGAGGTGTCAGCACGTTGCAGGCAGTGCCGCTGAAATGCGCCCAAAGGATCTGCGCGTTGGCTTCTTTTTTGAAAGAATAGTGTTGCCGCACTTTGGGAAAATGCAGAATAAGACTTCCCTCGGGAATGGGATAATTCTGCCCGTCCAGGGTGTAATACCCCTCTCCTTGGTTTACATAATTTATAGAAAAGTCCACACGTCCCTGCTCACGGATGGTGGTGTAATCCCGATCTCCCAGCCATTGCTGACCGCAGGAATTGACCTTCATATAGCCGTCAAAAACCTTTTCTGTTGTAAATTTACGTTGCGCCATAACCTGCCTCCTTTTCTGTATAGTACAACGAAATCCCGAAAAAGTCAAAGGAAAACACCAATATTGTCCAATAAAACGCCAATGCAGTGAATACGCAATCAATGGAAAGTGTTGTATAATAGCCTGGGGTGAGACTATGATACAAACAAAACTCTATTCTTCGCTCTCCCTGATCCTCCCGGACAGTGGCGCCCGGGAGTCGGAGCTGAAGACATTTTCCCTTTGTAAAAACGAGCCGTTTTCTTTTCAAATGGCCTATAAGTTCATTGATGACCCGGATGCGGAAAAGAATCCGGAGGAGCTGCATTTTTATGTTCGGCTGGAAACAGAATTGCCCGTAAGCACTTACCATGTTTCCTGCGTGCCGGTGATGCACAGCTACAGTCGCATTGACCCCAAACTGCCCATTGGCATGTACCCGGATATTCTGCTGCCCAAGAACACCCATGCCCAAATCGTGAAGCAGACCATCCGCAATAAGCCGGGTCACCGCTACATTGAGGTGGGTGAAAAGCAAAGCCTTGCGGCCTATAATGACAGCTGGCGGCAGGTGTGGTTTACGGTGAATGAGGAGGGAGCGCCCCTTCCTGCCGGTCACCATGAGATCAAAATTTCCCTTTATGACATTTCCGGCAACCTGGTGGGCGGCAGCAGCCTGACACTGGAGGTGCTGGATGCGGCGCTGCCTGCGCAGTCCCTTTATTATACCAACTGGTTCCACAATGACTGCCTGGCGGATTTCTATAACCTGCCGCTGTTTTCCGATGAATATTATGAGGTCTTCCGCAATTTCCTGCAGACCGCTGTGAAAAACGGTATGAACATGGTGCTGCTGCCGGCCTTTACCCCGGCACTGGACACAGCCATCGGGGAAGAGCGTATGACGGTGCAGCTGGTGACGGTGGAAAAGTCGGGGGATGCCTATGCCTTTGATTTTGCACCCATGAAGCGCTATATTGACGAGGCAAGAAAAGCCGGTATCGGGTATTTTGAGCATTCCCATTTCTTTACCCAGTGGGGAGCTGCCCATGCACCGAAAATCATGGGAACGGAAAACGGCGAATACAAGCGCCTCTTCGGCTGGGAGACGGACTCCGCAGGTGAGGAATATAAGAACTTCCTCCGTGCTTATATCCCGGCGGTGAGAGCGTTCCTCCGCACCGAAGGTCTGGAGGAGACAACGCTGTTTCATATGTCTGATGAACCTTCGGATGCCAATTTTGAATCCTACCAAAGCGCATCTGCAGGCATTCGTGAGCTGCTGGCAGGCTGTACGGTGGGAGACGCTTTGTCGGACTACAAATATTACCAGTCGGGCCTTGTAAGCACACCCATCGCCCGTACCAACAATGCCGGGGATTTCGTGGATCGCTGTGATGACCTTTGGATCTACTACACCGGCGGCGAATGCTACGACGGCTTAAGCAACCGCCTGATCCAGCTTCCCAGAGAGCGCAACCGTTCCATGGGCTGGCAGCTTTACTGGGCAAAGGCAAAGGGCTTTTTGCACTGGGGCTATAATTTCTATTACGGAAGACTGTCCCACGGATTGTATGACCCTGCTCTGGATCCCTGCTGTGGCTTTGCCAATGCCGGCACTACTTACAGCGTCTACCCGGGAAGAGACGGCAAGCCTTTGCAGTCTATACACCAAAAAATATTCACCGATGCCCTTGTGGACCACAGAGCCTTGCAGCTGCTGGAAAGCCTCACAAGCCGTGAAACCTGCATGAGGCTCATTAGAGAATACTTCGGTGAACCCAGCTTCTACAATACCCCCAAGGATCCTGAGACACTGTTAAATTTCCGCATGGCGGTAAACCATAAAATTAAGGAGAGTATACTATGATGCACTACAATCTTATCGCCCCTGAAGACCTGGGCAAGGGCTCCCCCATCAAGCTGGATGTCTCTGCCGCAGAGGTGGACATCTACTGGAAGGTGGCAATGGAAGTCCTGACGGTGATTGCAGAGAACAACCGTAAGGGCGAGCCTACCGTCATGGTGGTACCCTACGGCCCCCTGGGTCCCTACTTCCGTCTGTCCTACCTGGTAAACAAGCACAGAATTTCTCTGAAGAATTGCGTGTTCATCAACATGGATGAATACCTGGCTGACGAGAAAACTTACATTTCCATGGATGATCCTCTGTCCTTCCGTGGCGGCATGAACCGCATCTTCTACGATATCGTGGACGAGGAACTGAATGTTCTGCCCGAGAACCGTATTTTCCCCGATCCTGCCCATCCCGAGCAGGTGCTGGAAATCATTGAAAAGTACGGCAAGCTGGACATGGTCTTCGGCGGTGTGGGTATCAACGGACACTATGCCTTCAATGAGCCGCCCGAACCCGGTGAGGTTTGTTCCAATGAGGAATTTTTGAACCGTCCTACCCGTGTGCTGAAGATCAGCCGTGAGACCCGTACCATCAATGCCTACATGAACTGCGGCGCTGACCTGAATGCCATCCCGGAATACTGCATCACTGTGGGTATGAAGGAAATGAACATGGCAAAGCGAATCATCATGATCATGCCCCGTGACTGGAATGCCGGTGCGCTGCGTAAGATCCTTCATGGTGAGAAGACTGCCGCTGTTCCTTGTTCTCTGTTCCAGGGTCACCCCGATGCCACCATCTACACCCTGACCGAGGCTACCAAGAATCCCATCCCCGAAATTCGGGTCTATAATAAGTAATGGGTCTGCTGATCAAGAATGCAAGAGCGGTGCTGCCTGACCGGGTGACATCGCCGCTGCAGGTGCTGATTGAGGACGGAAAGATAGCTGCCATTGACGAGACGATCTCCGCTTCTGCGCCAACTCTGGACCTTGCAGGAGACTATCTGTTCCCCGGTTTTGTGGATGTCCATATCCACGGCGGTGGCGGCGCTGATTTTATGGATGCTACGGTTGATGCCTTTGAAACGGCGGTAAAAGCCCACCTGCAGCGAGGCACCACCACGCTGGTGCCCACAGCCATGACCGCCACCCGGCAGGAGCTGCTGGCATTTTTGGATGCATTCCTGGCTTTCCGGGCAACCAGTCCCTATGGCAGTCATACCCCCGGTGTCCATTTGGAAGGACCGTATTTTTCCGGTGCGGACAGCAAAAGCAAGGGCGCTCAAAAGGGTGATGTTTTGCGCTCTATTGACCTGGAAGAGGTAGAGCAGCTGATCAAGGCCGCAAAGGGAAGCATCCTCCGCTGGGATGCGGCGCCGGAGCTGGCGCACAGCGCCGAGTTTGCCACACGGTTGAAGAAGGAGGGCATCCTCTGCGCTGCCGCCCATACCGATGCCACCGGCTTTGAGGCACAAGCCGGCTTTGAAGCAGGCTTTTCCCACGTGACTCATTTTTATAATGCCTGCACTGCCTATAAAAAGCGTGAGCAGCTGGTAACAGCCGGTATTGTGGAAGCGGCTTATCTGGATGATGCCGTCACCGTGGAACTGATCTGCGACGGAAAGCATATCCCCAAACACTGCCTCCACCTGGCATTGAAGATCAAGGGCGCAGATAAAGTCCTGGGTATCACCGATGCCACAAGAATTGCCTGCACCGATGCCAAAACCGGCATGCTGGGCAGTCTCACAAACGGTACAGAGGTAATCGTGGATGACGGTGTGGCAAAGCTGCCGGATATGACCTCCTTTGCAGGAAGCATTTGCACCATGGACAGAGCATTGCGGGTGCTGTGCGCAGACTATGACGTTGACTGTGTCACCGCTGCCAAAATGCTGTCCACCACCCCGGCTGCCCATATCGGCATGGCAGATACCATTGGCTCTATTGCTCCCGGCAAAACCGCCGACCTGGTGCGTGTAACCCCTGACTTTACCGTAAAAACCGTCATCAAAAACGGCCATGTATGCTAACAAAACCACCGCAAGGGGATTACCCTTTGCGGTGGTTTTTTGCGTGTTCCTGTGCGTAGGCTTTGGGGGAGAGACTCGTGATGGATTTGAATTGGCGATAGAACAGGCTTTCGCTGCGGAAGCCTACCATTTCACCGATTTTGCCTACGGGCAGGTCTTCTTTTTTCAGAAGCTCCGCTGCGGTCTCTACACGGAATTGGATCAGGTATTCGAAAATGGTTTGCCCTGTGTATTTCTTAAAGAGGGTGCAAAGATAGTTGGGGTGCAGATGGCACATTTTGGCCAGTTCGTCCAGCGTGAGTTTGTTTGCGTGTCTGGTGTGAATATAACCCATGCAACGGCGCACTGTTTCGTTTTCCTGACTGGAAAGCGAATCGCCACGTGGCACATTTGTGCAGTAGGGGAGCAGCTCTGTGCAGATGCTGATCAATGCAGAAAATCGCTGCAACTTATAATTCTTTTCGTAGATGCGCTTTTTCTGCAATAACTGAAAGCTTGCATATACGGTTTCGTATGCAGGATGCTCCGGTGTTAAGAGGGGAGGAAGCAAAAGTATGCCTTCCGACAAAGGAAGTGTAAATGCTTTCTGAAAGAAATGTTCCGGCTGCAAAGTGATGGCGGCAGTGCCAAATACAAGGCTGAAATTTTCTGTATCATCGGAAACAACACGGTAGCAATGGACGGCATTGGACGGGATGGTATAAATATCGCCTTTGTGAAATGTCTTTGTATCTCCATCCAACTGCATAACCACAGTGCCGGATAACATGAGGACGATCTCTGTTTCCGGGTGGTATTCCGGTTTTGTGTATTTGCGAAGGGCGGCGGCATCGCTTAAATACAGCGCAACAGGGAAGTCCGGCGCACCTCTGCGGCGGTAGGAACGCATCTTCTCCATAATAGTTCTCCTGTATTAAGATAGTGCATAAGCATATTAAGATATGATATTGATTACCTTACTATAGCACACTACAATATATTTATCAATAGTATGCTCTGAAAGAGGAGGCAATTCTATGAAACAATTCTTTTATCGCCTGATCGCCATAGTGCTGGTGCTGGCTATGTTGCCCACCGTGTCCTTTGCGGTCGTTACCCGTACTGTATATCTGGATCCTGTAGCCGGCGCAGACACAAACAGCGGTTTGTCGGAAGATTCGCCGGTAAAAACAGTGGCGGCGGCCTACGCTGCGCTCTCCGGTGTGGATGCCGGTACCATCGTGTTTTTGAATACGTTGTCCCTTTCGTCGCTGACAACATTTCCAAGCTCCGGCGCATCGGTGACACTGACATCCAAAACGGGCGCAGAGGGCATCAGCGCTTCTCAGAATATTTATTTCTCCGGCCCGACGACCTTAGAAAATATCACCATTACCAGCCGTGCCACCAACGGCTATACGGTGCTTTCTGCCAAAGGTCATAAATTTACCATAGGTAAAAATGTTACCACTGTAAAAACCGCAACCAATTATTTTTCTTTGTGCGGTGGTTCTAATTCTTCAGATTGCAGCAGCGTGGATTTTACAGTACGCAGTGGCACTTGGCATAATATTTATATTGGCTCTCACGGCAAACGTACAGTTTCCGGCGATTGCAACGTAAGCTTGTCAGGCATTACACTGCTGGGCAGCCTCTCTGTGGGGTATCAGGCAATCGTAAAAGGCAATGTGAACTGCGTTGTTACCGATAGTACCATTCCGTCTGTGTATGCCTGCGCCACACAGACTACCGGTTCTGTGGGAGGAAATGTTACCTTCACACTGGGCGCCGGCGCAAATGTGACGAATTATACCATAGAAAGCGGCAGCATGAGCGCAGTAAAGGGTACAAATACCCTGATTCTGTCCGGTGGTACAGTAAATGCCATTAAAAAGTCCAGTGAGAACGCAGCTTCCGGTGCAACTTCAGTGGTGTTGCAGTATGGCAGTGTGAATAGCTGCAAAGGCGCAGATGAAATTAAAATGGAGATCCCTGATGGAAAAATGCTGTTTATTGGCGGTCAGGTGGAGGCAAGCTCTGTAAAAAGTGCAGGAACACTGTGTTTTGGGGAGGATGCGACCTTGACAGCAGGCGCAGTCACCGGAACTGTCTTCTGTACAGTAGACGGCGCTGCCAAGGAAAGCCATCTGTATGTACAAGCACCGGCAGGTTCGGATATTCGTTTTGACTCTGCCACCGGTATTATGGGTTATGACGGCCAGTGGACAGTAAACGGCGCACCTGCAGATATGGAATTTGTGGGACTTATTCTCTCTGCAGAGGCCGGTGTGACTGTGACGTTATATAACGGCGTTGCAGAAAGCGGACGTACCAAAGTTACGCCTGTCCGCACTGTCACCGGTGAGAGAAATTACTATTATTATGAGATCAGCTCCGGCTATTATCACTATATTGCCAGCGGTACCGGTCGTTATAAGATTCAGAAAAATATGTACATGAGCGCTACCGAGGCAGCGGGAAAAACAGTGCTGGATGTGACACCGCCGAGACTCTCCGGTGATGGCTGGGAGCAGAAGACCAATGTAAAACTCTATACCGATGAGGTTTTGGAAAAGATCCGTAAAGATGATCCTGCCCAGTGGCCGGAATATGCGGATATTTTCACAACACCCTATTTTACGGAAGACCGCACTGCCTACCAGATGACCACGCAGGATCAAATGACGGCGTTTATCAGCAAACTGGATGATAAGCAGGATAACCTGTATGTTTTTAACGCAGGTCAGTCTTCTACCTACGGCTTCCCCATTGATGCCGTTGTGGTCACAAAGACAGACCTGTCTTCGGCAAAGACATTGGAAGAGGCGGCTGCGCTGATGGGACAGGACAAGCCGACGGTATTCTATCGCGCTCACATACATGGCTCAGAGCCTGCCTCCGGTGAAGCCGCGCTGGCAATTTTGCAGCGATTGGATGGCGATTTGGGCGAAAAGGTACTGGATACGATCAATCTTGTGGTCATTCCCAGAAACAGTCCCGATGCGGCCTATAACTATGAGCGCTATATCCCCGATGGCACAGAACTGAACCGGGATAATATGTCTATGGAATACTCCGAGACACTGGCTTACCATCGTATTCACGATTTGTTCCAGCCGGAAATGGTGCTGGACGGTCATGAGTTCCTTGCGCCTACCATGGGCAGTTATATTGAGTACGATGACGCACTGATCGGTCTTGGCTATTGCGTAGAGAATAGCAAAGCGTTTGAAGAAGCCTACAGACCACTGGTGACACAGGTGCAGCAGAAGCTTACGGATAACGGCCTTTACTATCGCTACTATACCAATCTCGTGGATACCGATGCTTCTGCCTCCGGTTCTCGCAGTTATAGCGCTATGCAAGGTACAATGTTTGTGCTGATCGAGTCCCACGGCATCGCAAATGGCACAGAAGGCTACCATCGCCGTGTAGTTTCTCAGGTGATCTCCATGCAGACCATCATAGAATATGTGGCGGAAAATGCCGAAACTGTACAAAACGCAGTGGACACCGAGCGGCAGCGGATCATTCAGGAGGGCGCAACCTACGAGGAAACGGATGTGATCGCTCTGGAACTGGGGAAGGCGGAAGACGTAAGCTACACCCATCCTGCGATCCATATTTACCAAAGCGGTAAGATCGTCAATGAGACCATTGTACCGCAGGTGAGAAACGTGGTGGTGCGCAGCCGTACAGCGCCTACGGCCTATGTGATTCCGGCAGATGACAGTTATATCCATGAGATTTTAGCGCTGATGGATAAGCAAAATATTTCCTATACATTCATTCCTGCCGGTAGTCAGTTGCCTTTGCAGCAGTACTCCGGTACAGTTACAGACAGTACCGTGACCGATGTTAGTCTAAGCGAAGAAAAACTGGTGACCTTCCACAATGGCGCCTATGTGTTCTGCAAAAATCAGGTGAAGGGCAAAATATTAAGCGCCTTTATGGAGCCGGATATCAAGCAATCTGTGAAACACGGCCTTGCTTATCGTGGACTTATTCCTTGCACTGACGGAAAGTTCCCCATTTACCGATACATCCATGACCTGAATGGGGAAGGCTTTGTTGATTATACCTTTGCGCCGGAAGCACCCCGTGGGATCATGGCTTTGGATGTTACCAATGTGGGCGGCACAGGCAGCATTGTAGGACTGGATGCCAATAAATGCTATGAGTACCGCGCAGAAACGGAAGAGGTCTATAAGACACTGCCCGCAGGTACAACAAGCATTGACGACCTGACATTGGGCGGCTATTACGTTCGCTATTGCGCAACAAAAACAGAAACCGCCAGTACAGATACCTATTGCGTGATCGGCTATGCGCTGGAAAATTACACAGTATATCTTGATAGCGCCACAGGGAGTGACGGAAGTGAAGGTTATACGCAAAACACCTCCGTGGCAACACTGCAACAAGCCCATAAGCAACTGGCAAAGCTGCTGGATCATGCCCCTGACGGCACAACCGGTGAGATCTGCATTGTGGGTACATACAATATTACCGGAACGCAGACCATGCCGACCCATAGCTATCCCTTGCGCATCACCGGTGGCAAGCTGATCTTTACAGATACCACAGAGACCTACAAATTCCTGCGCATTGGCGGCGATACTACTTTTGAGAACATAACATTGGGAATAGGCAGCAAAAGTAGCAGCTATTATCTGTGCGGCGAAGGTCATAAGCTGGTCATTGGCAAAAATGTTACCAGTCAGGATAATGGCGGCAGCTATTTTAATATTACCGGCGGCACCGGTAAATTCAGCAACACTGCCAAAGTTGCTGAAACAGATCTGACGATCCTGTCCGGCCACTGGCAGACAGTGTACGCCGGTGGCTTTGTCAGCAGCGTAACAGGGGATGCGCGCGTTGTGTTATCCGGCTGCTCCGTGGCAAGTGTGGCGGCCTCCCGAAACGGCACCGTCAGTGGCAATGCCTATTATTCTCTGGAAAACATGACTGTTCGCACGGAAATCTATTGCGGCAATACCCAAAAGAACAATGTAAACGGCAACGTCACCATGGTGCTGAAGGAAGGCGTTGTGCTGAGCTATGCGTCCAAGGCCATTTATGCAGGCACAAAGGAAGGCGGCAGCATTGGCGGCACAGTAA
Organism: Oscillospiraceae bacterium; assembly: GCA_017548065.1. GTDB lineage: Bacteria > Bacillota > Clostridia > Oscillospirales > Oscillospiraceae > Faecousia. Next base: position 1,291 of record JAFYNQ010000088.1, on the reverse strand, counting down.
CAGTCATCGCAGATGGCATTGATCTGGAAACCTGTAAAATTTACGGAAAGTGCAACAATACCACCGGTACCATCGGCGGCTTGGTATTGAAACTCAATAGTGGCAAACTGTCTCAGGTGCTGGACACATTTGTGACCCATGAGGATGCCGTGATTGTACTGGGTTGCGCCCAGCAGGAAGCGGCGATGGTTCAAAAGGGATTTATGCTGGATCTGGGTGGCTTTGATGCAAAGGGAATCACTGTGGCAGAGGGCTGCGTTCTGACTGTGTTCGATAGCGCAACCGATGATTATACAGTGCTGGATGCCCAAGGCTATGGCCGCCTGACGGCTTCCGGCACAGTGGTGGCAAAAGAGGGATACGTATCTGTAGACAGCAGTACCTTCCATCGCTTCACGCAAGCCATCACCGGTGTTTCTGTCCGTCCCGCTTCTGCCGGTATGTACTATGGGGCAACATGGTGGTGCGACGAAGTTCTCATGCAGCAGGTGGAAAGCTTCGGCGTGGCGGTGAGCCTTCAGGATATGCCGGGTGCAGAGTTTGATCAGGATACCCGTTGGACAAGCTTTGCCGGAAAGGATTTTCTCTGTGGCAAAGAAGCCACCGGCGTACTGATCGACCATATTCTGAAAGACGGCGCGGACAATCAAAGCCGTGGCACGCAGAAAATCTACGCCGCTTCTTATGTTGTCTTGAAAGACGGGACAAAACTTCTAAGCCACGAGGCGGTTTCTTACAGCCTTTGTGACGTGATGCAACTGCTGGACGAAAAAGCATACGCAGAAAATATGGCAGCATTGGAAGCTTTCTATGCCCGTTGGGAAGACCCTATGGCAAACTGGAATTTTGTAAATATCGGCAAGCAGTAAAAAGAAAACCGCAAAGGACGGAAAATGTCCTTTGCGGTTTTTGGTGTTTATTAACCTTCTGCTACGAAGATTTCAGAAAGAACCAGACCGGGGTTGCGCTTGATGGTGAAATCAATTGCCCAGTAGCTGGAGAATACCAGCAGGCTTCTGCCACGGTAGTCCTCCAAAAGCTCTGCGTCGGAACCCAGGTTCAGGTCGGACAGATCGCCGGGATAGCTGTCAATGAGGCGGATCTCCTCGTAGGGCAGACCCTCCATGCGCAGGTCAACACCGTACTCGTTCTTCATACGGTACTGGAATACGTCAAATTGCAGCGTACCCACAACGCCCACGATCACCTCTTCCATACCGGAATTGGGGACTTTAAAGATCTGAATAGCACCCTCCTGGGCGATCTGCTCAGTACCCTTGACGAACTGCTT
>JAFYNQ010000087.1 GCA_017548065.1 Oscillospiraceae bacterium | reverse complement strand
AGACCGAAGAACAGAGCGGTGTTCTCGCCGTTCATGTCGGTGTTGGCGGAGCAGTGCATGGAAGCGATGCCACGCAGGGGCAGGTAGTAGTTCATCATGGAGAACATACCCTTCTTCATCTCGCCGCCGTACCAGGTGTTCAGGATGACCTGCTCACGGGAGGTGATGTTGAAGGCAACGCAGGTCTCGGAGTTCAGACCCAGCTCCTTGAAGTTCTCAACCTTTGCCTTGGAAGCATTGTAAACGATGAAGTCGGGCTCAAAGCTCTTCAGCTCCTCCTCGGAGGGAACGATGAACATATTCTTAACGAAGTGAGCCTGCCATGCCACTTCCATAACGAAACGAACGCTCATACGGGTATCAGCGTTTGCGCCGCAGAAAGCGTCAACGACGTACAGCTTCTTGCCGGACAGCTCCTTCATAGCCAGCTCCTTGACGGTAGCCCAGGTGGACTCGGTCATGGGGTGGTTGTCGTTCTTGAACTCGTCGGAGGTCCACCACACGGTGTTCTTGGAGTTCTCGTCCATAACGATGAACTTATCGGAAGGAGAACGGCCGGTGTAGACGCCGGTCATAACATTGATGGTGTCCAGCTCGGTGAGCTGACCCTTCTCATAGCCTTCCAGAGTGGGGTCGGTCTCGGCCACGAACAGTTCCTCGTAGGAGGGGTTGTGGACGATCTCGGTGGTGCCGGTAATACCGTACTTTGTCAGATCGATTGCCATAATATATACCTCATTTCTTGGAATTTGCCTGGAGAAAGCTCCGGCATTGTTATGTTTTTTCCGATACTTCAGAGGAAAATTGCAACTTTCCTTGCAATTTTCTTCCCATAGTACCACATATTTCGCATTTATATCATACTATATCTAATTTCAAAAATCAATAATAATTTACAGATTTTTATGCATGAAAGATTTCTTTCACAAAAACGCGAAAAATGACGGAAAAAATTATTTACATTTCCATTATTTTGTGGTATGCTGTATGCGGTGGAGGATGACGTTTTCTTGAGCATAAACCCCTCTTTTTGTAGGGGAGGTGTTCACATCTCCCGGGGATTTGCAGGGCAAAACCCCAATCGCCATCGGCGATTTTCCCACTGCTGCTTTCGCAGCCAAGGTCTTCCGACCTTACAGGAGGCATGAATGCCTCCCCTGCAATATCGGTTTATATACATTATATTAAATGTATGAAACATAGTTGACCCGGTTAAATTTAGGACACAGTCCTTATCTATAATGGAGGTAAAAAATTATGGGAAGAAAAGTTCAGTTTGTAGAGACCGTGCTTCGTGACGCAAACCAGTCTCTCATCGCAACCCGACTGCCTTTTGAGAAGTTCGAGCCTATGCTGGAAACCATTGACAAGGCCGGTTACTACGCAGCCGAGTGCTGGGGCGGCGCTACCTTTGATGTCTGTCTTCGTTACCTGAACGAAGATCCGTGGGAGCGTCTGCGCAAGATCCGTGCTGCTATGCCCAACACCAAGCTGCAGATGCTGCTGCGTGGTCAGAACGTTTTGGGCTACTCTCACTACCCCGATGACTTTGTTAAGCTGTTCGTCAAGAAGGCTGTTGAGAACGGCATGGATGTTATCCGTATCTTTGACGCACTCAACGACGTGCAGAACATGAAGGTGGCTATGGAAGCTACCGTCAATGCCGGTGCTATCGCTTCCGGTACTATCTCCTACACCGCTTCTCCCGTCCACACCCTGGATAAGTATGTGGAAATGGTCAAGGAGCTGAAGGAAATGGGCGCCTCCACCATTTGTATCAAGGACATGTCCGGCATCATCGGACCCCAGGAGATCTACGATCTGGTTTCCGCTATCAAGGATTCCGTGGATCTGCCCATTGACCTGCACACCCACTGCACCACCGGCCTGGCTTACCCCGTGTACCTGAAGGCTGTGGAAGCAGGTGTTGACATCATTGATACCGCGATCTCCCCCTTCTCCGGCGGCACCAGCCAGCCTGCTACCGAGACCATGGCTTACGCACTGCGTCAGCTGGGCTACGAGGTAGAGCTGAACGACGATTGCACCACCAAGATGGCTAACTACTTCAAGACCATCCGTGACGAGTACATTGCTGACGGCACTCTGATCCCCAAGGCTCTGGCAACGGATACCCAGTGCCTGATCTACCAGATCCCCGGCGGCATGCTGTCCAACCTGATGACCCAGCTGAAGCAGATGAACGCTCTGGATCGCCTGGAAGAGGTTATGGCAGAGACTCCCAAGGTTCGTGCCGACATGGGCTATCCTCCCCTGGTCACCCCCACCTCTCAGATGGTTGGCGTGCAGGCTGTTAACAACGTGCTGGCAGGCGAGCGCTACAAGCGTGTCTCCAAGGAGATCAAGGCTTACTGCCGTGGCGAGTACGGCACTACCCCCGCTCCCATCAACCCCGAGATCCGTGAGAAGATCCTGGCCGGCGACAAGATCGTGGAAGGCCGTTACGCTGACACCCTGGCACCCGTTGTGGAAGATACCCGCAAGCAGCTGGAGGGTCTGGCTCGCTGCGACGAGGATGTTCTGTCCTACATTGCATTCCCCCAGCTGGCTGAGGACTTCATGAATGCCCGTAAGGAGAAGGAAGAGAACATCTGCACCTACTCCATCGTGGAAGCTTGATGCCCGTTGGTACATTAAGGAGGTAAAAAATGCCTTTATTGACAATTCCCGGTGAAGAAGCCGGCTTGCAGGTGATGGACTCCCTGATCACCGCTGTCCTCGGCTACGCTGTTGTATTTTTCGGTCTGGTTCTCCTGATGGTCGTTGTCACCATGATTGGCAAGATCTTTGCTGCCAAGGCTGCAAAGGCTGCTGACAAAGCACCTGCAGAGGAGCCTGTGACTGAGGTCAAGGAAGAGACCGATGCACCCACCGCTCCCGGTTCTGCCGGTGATGTGAAGCTGCACAATGTGGAGCCCAAGATCGCTGCCATGCTTATGGCCATCGTTGCTGACAAAATGCAGAAGCCCATCAACGAGCTTCGTTTCATTTCCATCAAGGAGGTAGAGTAAAATGGTTTATAAAATCACACTGAAGGGTCGTACCTACGAGGTAGAGGTAGAAGCCGGCAAGGCAATGCTGCTGAGTGAGTACGAAGCAATCGTTCCCACCGCAGCACCTGCTGCTGCGCCTGCTCCCGAAGCTGCTGCTCCTGCTGCCGCACCTGCCGCTGCGCCTGCTGTTACCGGCGCCGGTGAGGCTGTGAACGCTCCCATGCCCGGCACCATCCTGAAGGTGAATGTCACCGCAGGTCAGGCCGTGAAGGAGGGCGAAGTGCTGTGCATCCTGGAGGCTATGAAGATGGAAAACGAGATCATGGCTCCCAAGTCCGGCACCGTTACCCAGGTTGTTGTTTCCAAGGGCTCCAAGGTGGACACCGGCGCTGCTCTGGTGGTCATCGGCTAAGGAGGACATATGAATATTGGTGAAACGCTTTTAAAGCTGTGGAACGAAAGCGGCTTTAATGCGATCATCTCCGGCTTCCTTGCCGACGGCGGCTGGAAGAGCCTGGTTATGATCGCCATTGCCTGCGTTATGTTCTACCTTGGTATCGTTAAGAAATTTGAGCCCCTGCTGATGGTGGGTCTGGCTGCAGGCTGTCTGCTGACCAACCTGCCCGGCGCAAATCTGTATCACAGCGAGCTGTGGACTGCCTTTATGGCAGGTGAGATCGGCTTCGGCGATATCCTCCACGACGGCGGTCTGCTGGATATCTTTTACATCGGTGTCAAGACCGGTGTGTACCCCTGCCTGATCTTCCTGGGTGTTGGCGCTATGACCGATTTCGGCCCTCTGCTGTCCAATCCCAAGAGCTTGCTCCTGGGCGCTGCTGCCCAGATGGGTGTGTTCCTGGCATTCTTCGGCGCTACGCTGCTGGGCTTCACCGGCCCTGAGGCCGCTTCCATCGGCATCATCGGCGGCGCTGACGGCCCCACTGCGATTCTGACCACTTCCCGTCTTGCTCCCCAGCTGCTGGGTCCCATCGCCATTGCGGCTTACACCTACATGGCGCTGATCCCCCTGATCCAGCCTCCCTTCATGAAGCTGCTGACCACCAAGAAGGAACGGGCAATCAAGATGGAGCAGACCCGTACTGTTTCCAAGACCGAGAAGATCGTGTTCCCCATCGTGGTTACCATCTTTGTGGTTCTGCTGCTGCCCGATACCGCTGCGCTCATCGGCTGCCTGATGCTGGGTAACCTGCTGAAGGAGTGCGGTGTCACCGACCGTCTGTCCGACACTGCGCAGAATGCCCTGATGAACATCGTCACCATTCTGCTGAGCCTTTCCGTTGGCGCTACCATGGTGGCTGAAAACTTCCTGGCTCTGGAGACCTTCTACATCATCGTTCTGGGTGTTGTGGCATTCATTCTCTCCACCGTGGGCGGTCTGCTGGTGGGCAAGCTGATGTGCTGGCTCTCCGGCGGCAAGATCAATCCCCTTATTGGCGCTGCCGGTGTTTCCGCTGTGCCTATGGCTGCCCGTGTTGCCAACACCGAAGGCCAGAAGGCAAACCCCGCCAACTTCCTGCTCATGCACGCTATGGGCCCCAACGTTGCCGGTGTGATCGGCTCCGCCATCGCAGCAGGCTTCCTGCTGAAAGTCTTCGGCGCTTAATGCGGCAAATCTCCAAAACAAGAACTCCCTTGCCACCCGGCAAGGGAGTTTTCTTATATCTATTTGTTATTCACGATTCACTAAAAATTTATTAGAGAACTACTTCAACCTTTTTTCCAGCGTGGAGGAAGCCAATGTGGTCAAATACACACGATTCATGCCGTATTCAGAGGTTAATACAAAGGACTTGGGCAGATCGTCGCAAGGCACAACAGCGCCCTCTTTTTCTGCCTGGGACAAAAAGCCACGTGTCCGTTTGGAGGTGGTCACGTTGTCCATATGAAAAATGCCAATGATGGATGCCTCACGCACCGCCATGTCATTACCGATTGACAGATACATAGTTTCCCTCCTTAATAAAATTCCCGTTCTATCAGGAAAATTCGCTTCTTCAGCATCTCTGCCGCCGCTTTCAGCTTCGGATCCTCTGCGCCGCTGGCAATGGCATAATTCACCTTGCCCAGCAGCCGCTGCACATAGCGCAGATAATTGCCCTCTTTCTGTGCGCCCAGGCAATTTTTGCCGAATTTCTCCAAATAGTAAATTTCCTGCAGCAGGTTTCTACGATAGGTACGGGAGACCTGCAGCTTTTCATTTACGGTCAGTCCCAAAACCGCCTGGCGATGCTGGGGCATACGAACCCTGGTCTTCTTTCCGTTCAGCCGGAAGCCGGAATTCCCCAAAACCAGCTTCACACAGGAAATAAAGCTGGTCACATCAATTTCATCGCCGCTGAAATACAGATCATCGGAATACCGTGTGTATGCCATGCCGCAAAAGCCTGCAAATTCCGCCAGCTTCTCATCCAGGGGACGGAACACGATATTCGACAGCATGGGACTTGTCACCGCACCCTGGGGCAGATGATGCTGATAACAGCAAAGCTTTGCCAAAAAACGGCACAGCTTACGGGGGTAACCCGTATCCTCCAGAAGACGGTTATACACCATATTTTCCGTCACAGAGCCGAAAAAATCCTGAATATCCAGGCGGATCAGCACCTTTTTACCCACGTGGGGACGGGCGCAGTCCTGCATAGAGATCCCCTTACGGTAGGCATAGGCATGGCTGTCCACGGGCAACTTGCTCAAAATATTTTCAAACACAAATTCCTGCTCACAGCGCAGCCGGCTCATAGGCACATTCAATTCACGAACGCTGCCGTCTGTCTTGCAAATCTCTTTTCCGAAATAAAACTGATTCGGATTCTCAAAAAGCTTCTGATACAGACGGAAATTGCGCCAGATACCCACAGCCGCATCACCGTCACTGCGGAGCATGGCATAGGAGAGGATCGACCACAACGGGGGCAGCTGGGGGTTTGCAGGCTTCTGCATCAGCCGTTCCATGGAAATATTGCACTGCCGCATGATCTTCATATCACCGGCGCTTATGGAAATGGCATTTGTTTCTCTGTTCCAGTACATGGCATCCTCCTGATAAAATAGTTTAGAATAGCACCCGTAAAAAACTTTTTACGGGTGCTGTAAGAAGCTGCGTACTGCCGAAGGGGAGCATCAATGCGAAGCATTGATGCAAAGCCACGGAGACTGTTGAAGCATGGCGACTCGCCACACCTGCTCGAGCAAATCGTAATCAAGCAAAAGCTACGCATCTTCTTTTGTGGGGTGATTATAGCACCTTTTCATGCCGTATGCAAGAAAAATTTTTCCTCTTGACAAAGATTTCCCGTGGGTGTATTATGACTGTACTAGTACAGTTGAAAAGGGGGGCGGCCTATGATACAGCATCGTGACGGGCGACCGATTTATATACAAATCATGGATTCGCTGCAAAACCAAATAAAAGGCGGCATACTGCTGCCGGGGGATAAGCTGCCCTCGGTGCGTGAGCTGGCAACGGAGCTTGCCATCAACCCCAACACCATCCAGCGTGCCTATCGGGAGCTGGAGCAGCAAGGTGTTATTGAAACCGTTCCCGGCAAGGGCTGCTTTGTGTGCCAAAGCAAAACGGAAGACACTGCCCTTTGGGCGCAGTTTGATGCCGCCGCCCGGGCGCTGAAGGCCCTTGGCATTTCCCAGGAAGAATTGCTTGCAAGACTGAAAGGAGAACAGCTATGATCCAAGTTACTGATTTAACAAAACGCTTCGGCAGCTTCACTGCCCTGGATACATTAAACATGACCGTTCCCCAGGGCGCAGTTTACGGCCTGGTTGGCCCTAACGGCGCCGGTAAATCCACCGTCATCCGCCATATCACCGGCATTTACCGCCCGGACAGCGGCACAGTGACAGTAGACGGAGAAAAAGTTTACGAAAACCCGAAAATCAAGGGAAGAATCGGCTATATTCCCGATGATATATTCTATTTTCCCTCTGCTACATTGGAAGAAATGCGGAAGTTTTACAAGGGCATCTACCCCCATTTTGACGATGCGCTTTTTGAAAAGCTTTATGACGTCTTTGAACTGCCCAAAAAGGGACAGCTGCGCCGCTTCTCCAAGGGCATGCAGAAGCAGGCGGCCTTCCACCTGACCCTCTGCACCCGTCCCGATTATCTGATTCTGGATGAGCCGGTGGACGGTCTTGACCCCGTCATGCGCCGCCAGGTCATGAGCCTTGTTATGTCCGACGTTGCCCAGCAAGGCACAACGGTGCTGATCTCCTCCCACAATCTTCGGGAATTGGAGGACGTTTGCGACCATGTGGGCATCATGGACGGCGGCAAAATGCTGCTGGAGCGCTCTTTGGCAGATATGCAGGGCAACACCGTAAAGCTGCAGCTATCCGGCGAAGCTCCGGAAGGCTTGGAAATTCTCCACAAATCCGTTTCCGGTCGCCTTACCACCCTTATTGTCCGTGGCACTGCCGAGGAGATCACCGCCCGTGCCCAGGCTGCCAACCTGCCCTACTTTGACGTGCTGCCCCTGTCCTTGGAAGAGATTTTTATTTACGAGCTGGGCGGCATCAACGAAAAAGTGAAAGATATTTTATTATAACCCCACCCCCGTAGGGAACGGATTCATCCGTTCCGCATTACCAAAATCACCGGAATGCATAAATGCATTCCCTACAAAGGATTTATGGAAAGGAGGACGCCATGAGGCCGTATCTTACCCTGTTTTGGAAAAATATAAAGCGCTTTTGGCCGCTTTTTGCAGGCGCTGTCATAATCGGCTGTTTGTTAAAGTATAGTCTTTACATTATTCGCATTTTCCACCTCTACACCCCAATCTATTTGGCGCAAAACCTGCTTATCCTCTCCGGATTTTATGGCTTTGTGACCGCCCTTTGTCTTTGGGGTGACCTGCTATCAACCAAAAGAAACGGTATGGTTTATTCCATGCCCGTTACAAGAACCGGTCTGTTTTTGACACAGTTTCTCACCGGGTCTCTCTTTTCCCTTGCTTTGCTTCCTGTGTATAAGTTCATTGGGGGTTGGATGCATCCCTTCTGGGAGAATTTATTCTCTGTCTATTTTCTGTTCTACGGCCTGACCACCCTGGGCATCATGCTCTCCGGCAACGCCATTGGCGCAATGCTGATCACCTTCACCCTTGCATCCCTGCCCATGGCTGTCAATTGGCTGTTTTGCAACCTCTTCCGCCCCTATCTTCCCAGTATCGCCGTTGGCGATGAGGCCGCCCGCACCCTTCGCAGCCTCTTCTTAAACCTTGGAAACTACGTAGCTTCCTATTCTACCGAAATTTGGATCGCAGCAGGCATTACCTCCCTATTTGCCTTTGGACTATTTCTTCTGCGAAAGGCTGAGAAAACAGGGGAGTTCACAGTGTTTGCCTTCCTGCGCTATACTTTCTGCTGCGCTGCGGCGCTGATTGCGGCGACGCTGGTGTTTCAGCTACTGGAGCAGAACGTAAAAACCGACTTTTGGTTTCTATTCCTGTACGTTCCCATCTTCTATTTTGCCTTTGCCATGGTGGCAGACAAGCGTTTTCTTGTTTTCAACCAAAAGCATTTGCTGACCGTTTGCATTTTTGCCGCTTTGCTTTTCAACGGCTTTTGGGTGGTGCGATTGGATGCCTTCGGTATTTTGACTTACGTGCCTGACCCCAAGAGCATCCAATATGCAGAGCTATACAAAGAGAAATACAGCAGTGGCGTCAAATATAATCCCGATTATTTTAACAACATGCAAGTCACTGTTCGCGGTGCAGAAAATCTTACTCTTTTAACGGAAGTCCACGAAAGCTTGCTGGACAACAGATCTTTTGCCGCCAAGGATTCCGACATGGTGTATATTACCTACACCATGAAAAGCGGTGTAAAAATTCGCCGCTACTATCCAACCTATGATAACCGCAGCATCTATAAAAAATTGCAAACTGCCACATCCAATAATGTAAGCATTTTCGGCTATGATGATTGGGAGACCTTCCGGGAGCGTGTCTTTTACATTCAGGTGGACAGAGACTCCAGCCTTGGACGTTCTTATTATTTCACCGATGACGAAACGCTGGAAATCCCCGGTGGCGATGTAAAAATTCTTGGCCCACGGCTGCGGAATCATATGCTGAAAATGCTGATGCGGGACGCAGACCATGGCGACCTGACGCAGCTTGATTATGTGAATTATAATGTCACCATAAAATACTATGATGACCGTGGCAAAGAACAGACAAAAAAGCTGATTATTCCCCACACCATAACCGGCAGTGAATCCTTTTTAGAGGTCTGCTGGGATTCCGTCCGTGGCCAAGCTGACCGCACCATCACCGATTCCACCCCCCTATACCGCACCGACATTTCCTTCAGCGCCGACGGCTCCGGCACCAGCCACACCTACCCCTATTACATTGTTGATTAAAGGGAATCGTGAAGAGCACCTATCGGTGCGTGAAGTAGCTGCGCTGTGAAGTTTTGCTTCGCAAAGTGAAGTTGCCACTTACGTGGCAGTTGTGGTGTCCGCTTTGCGGACGATTTAAATAGTCGCCAAAGGCGACACAACTACTTTCCCCATAGGGGAAAACTTCACTGCGTAAGCAACTTCACTTGCCGTAAGGCAAACTTCACTACGAAGTAACTTCACTTCTTTTACGAAAGGAGCAACCTATGAAAAAGTATTTGCATCCTGCTATTATAAAGAAAGACCTTGGGCGGTTTGCGCCCCTTTGGGGACTTGCCTCTGTGTTTGTTGCGCTGTATCTGCTGCTTTCATGGACATTAACGGAATCCTCAGCAGAATTATTCAGCATGGCAGAATTCATACTGCAAAGCATGGGTGTTGTTACCTTCCTTTACGCCGGTATTTGCGGTCTGTGTCTTTTCGGCGATCTCTTTGACACACGGCTTTGTAACGCCCTTCATGCCATGCCTGTCAGTCGGGAAGGCTGGTTCTGGTCCCATGCGGTATCCGGTCTTCTGTTCTGCCTGATCCCAGCCGGTGTGGGTACACTGCTGGGCAGCCTGATGCTTGGAAAATATTTTTACGGCGCACTGCTTTGGCTGGCGCTGACGGTGCTTGAATTTCTGTTTTTCTTTGGCGCTGCCGCTTTTGCTTCCATGTGCGGCGGCACAGCACTGGGCGCAGTAGCGGTCTATACCCTTATCAATTTCTTTGTATATCTGGTGACCTTTGTGTTTACTTATCTGTTCCAGCCTCTTCTCTACGGCGTGATCACGGATATGAATGCGCTGCTTCCCCTTTCTCCCGTATCCCAGCTGACAAGTCTGGAATTTTTGACCATCAACTTTGATTATGACTTTCATAAAATTACCCTGATCAGGAATTGCCCCGGTGACTGGCTTTACATGGGACTGGTTGCCATATTTGGCATCGGTCTGCTGGTGCTGGCGCTGGTTTTGTACAAGAAGCGCCACATGGAGTCTGCCGGTAATACCATCAGCTTCCGACCCGTTGCCCCTGTTCTTTTGGTTCTGTACACCCTTTGCGTTGGTGTCTTCCTGTATCTGATCGCAGATACCGTAGAATTTCTTCCATGGGTCATGCTGCTGGTTGGTCTTGCTCTCGGTTTCTTTACCGGCAGAATGTTGCTGGAAAAGCAGGTAAAAGTATTTTACAAAAAGAATCTGCTCTCCTTTGGTCTTTTGGTGCTGGCCCTATCCCTTGCGCTGGGTCTCACAAAGCTTGACCCATTGGGCATCAGCCGCTACGTACCCAAAGCAGAAGATGTGGTTTCTGTAACCATGACGCCCACGCAGAATACCATGCTATACGGCGGCAACTATATTATTCTTACAGAACGGGAAGATATCGAAAAGATCCTAGCTATGAATGAGGAAGCCATCAAAGAAGGGAAGCCTTCTGATTCCTTCTCCGTTTTCCTGCATTACAAATTAAAAAACGGGGAAACCGTAAAACGGCAATATGAACTTTCCGATACACAGGAGCATCGGGAGTTTGTATCAACCTTCTATAGCCGCTGGGAGTGTCTTGTGGGTAACATAAGCAAAGAGGAATTGCTGGGAAAACTGATCTACGCGCAAGTATATGACTGGGATGATACCATATCCCAGTTTTGGATCAGTGAGGACTATTCGCGAGTAGAATACTATTCTAAGGAAGAGAACGCCCTGATTCTTCCCAAGGTGGGTGAGGACGAAATCGTAAAGCAGCTGATTGACGCCATTTACGCCGACTGTCAAAGGGGCGCCATGAGCCAAGCTAACAACGCCTCCACCACAATGGGCAGCATCGTCCTCCAAGTGGGCAGCCTCGCAGAAGATGTCCAATACATTGACATCAACTACTACGAAAACTGCGAAAATATCCTGAACGTTTTGGCGCAGCTGAAAGCAAACGATACTCCCTAAAACCGTCTAAGCTGTCATACCTGTGAAACAAATAAAAACACATCCACCGGCGAAGCCGGTGGTTGTCATTTAGGGGTATAACCCCTTATTCCTCGCGTAACGCGTCAACGCGTAAGTACGATCCGCCAACTGCGTAAGGCCCCCTTGCGACTCGCTAAGAGCAGCTCTTCGT
>JAFYNQ010000086.1 GCA_017548065.1 Oscillospiraceae bacterium | reverse complement strand
TGTGGATGAGATCATCACCTTCAATCACCTGACAGAAGAGAACTTCATGGGTATTGCCGATATCATGCTGAAGGAGCTGTCGGATAGCCTCTCTGCCCGTGGATTGACCCTGGAGATCGACGACGGTGTCCGGGAAAAGCTGGTGAAGGAGGCATTCTCTGTCACCTACGGTGCAAGAAACCTGCGCAGAACCATCCAGAAGCAGCTGGAAGACCCCATGTCCGAACTGATTATTGACTCCTTTGAAAATCCCATCACCACATTGACAGTGGCGCTGGAAAACGAAGAGATCAAAGTCACCGCAAGTTAATACAAAAGTGCCGACGAAGCTTCGCCGGCACTTTTTGCGATTACAAATCAAACTTTTCTGTCAGCTTGTTGGACACCTTCCAGGCCACGTCTTCAACTTTATCCGCTGCCTGGGCGGCAAGTCTTCGGGTAGGGTTGGTACGGGACAGCATGAGAATGCCCACAGCCCCGGCAGCCAGTCCCACACCCATGGTCACAGCCAATCCTTTTACGCTCATTTCATGTCCTCCTTATAAGTGGCAGTGGGATCGCTGCCATCGGTAAAATCGGGAATGCTCATATCGGGAATGATGCTGGGCATGGTGCTGTTTACACCGGGATCGGGAATGTTGGTCTCAAAGGTGGGGTCTAAGATGGTGGGATCCATGCCGGGCAGTGGGGAAGTGGTCGCCCTTGGCTCTGTGGTTACCGGTGCTTTGTCCCGTCTGCCGCAGGCGGCAAGGGAGAAGCACAGTATAATTGCCACGGTGAAAATAAGAATCTTTTTCATATTTTTGCCTCCTGAATCATTGGATTCAATGGTATTATTGCACCGAAATTACAGTTTACCACGGCCAAAAACAGCCACCAATGAGGCTTTTTTACTTTTTTGCATAAATAATGACAAAATATAGAAAACACCTTGAAATTTTCCTTTGCATCCGCTATAATAATTTAGAATATAATATAAGGGGGAAAATGTCGTTATGAAAAGACTTTCCGTTAAGAAAAATGTTGAGTGCATGGCATGCCTGGAGTGTGTCCGTGCTTGTTCCGTAGCTTTCTACAAGGAGTTCAATGAGGATCTGTCCTGCATCCGCATCGTGGCAAAGGGCGAGGGCGCAAAGCCCATGACCTGCATCCAGTGTGGCAAGTGCATGAAGGCTTGTGAGGCCGGCGCCATCACCCAGAACCCCAAGACCGGCGTGTACATGATCAACAAGAAGCTGTGTACCTCCTGCGGCAAGTGCGCAGAGGTCTGCCCCATGAAGGTCATGGTCGCTCCCCAGGGCGGCACTACCACCAAGTGCATCGCTTGTGGCATCTGTGTCAAGCCTTGCCCCATGGAAGTCCTGGAGATCGTGGAAAAGTAAGCACCATCAACGGCAGGGCAGTCGCTGGTTCGATTGCCCTGCTTATTTAGCGGCACATTTGGAGGTTATCTATGGCCGGTAAAAGAAAAAAGAAATCATCTTTTGAAAGAAAAATACTCATCGTCCTATGTGTGGTTCTTTCTTTGATCCTGGCGGCGCTGATAGGTGCTTATATCTGGGCAGAGAATCTGCTCTCCGGCATTAACCGTTTTGATCCCCAGCCCACAGACGGCACACAGCCCACTGTGGAGATCGCTGACCCCACGGACACGGTGCCTGTCATTGAGCAGGCAGAGGCGATCACCACCGGTAAGCAGGTGGTCAACATCCTCCTGGTAGGTCAGGATCGCCGTTCCGGTCAGGGCAGAATGCATTCTGATGCCATGATCCTGGTGACCATCAACAAGTCCACCAAGAAGGTGACCATGACATCCTTCATGCGTGATATGTGGGTCTACATTCCCGACCACTATAACGAGCGCATCAACGTGCCTTATATGGTTGGCGGCTTTGACCTGCTGAACGAGACGCTGGACTATAACTTCGGCGTGTCTGCGGACTATAATGTGGAGATCGACTTCTTCGGCTTCATGGAGGCCATTGACCTGGTTGGCGGCATTGAAATTGAGCTGACCGGGGCAGAGGCAAGATACCTGAACCGCCGTGGCAATTGGGAAGTGGATGACGATACCACCTGGTCTTTGGTGGAGGGTGTCAATAAGCTCACCGGCTCCCAGGCACTGGCATACTCCCGTATCCGTGACATCGGCGACGATTTTGAGCGTACCAGCCGTCAGCGCACTGTGCTGACCAAGCTGATTGAGAAGGCAAAGACATTAAGCACCTCCCAGCTGTATGAGCTGGTGAAGGGCGTGATCCCCATGATCACCACAGATATGACAAACGGTGAGATCATGGGACTTGCTCTGGAGCTGATCCCCATGCTCTCCAACCTGGAGGTCGTTTCCCAGCGTATTCCTGCTGATGGCGAGTTCTCCTTTGCCAATAAGGGCGGTGCTTCCGTCATTGCTTTGAGTGAGTCTCAGTTTGAGGCAAACAAGAAGCTGCTGGAAGATGCCATGCGCACAGATGAAGAATAAATAAAAATGTACCGCCTTGTTTCCCGAGGCGGTACATTTTGTTGTATAATGCGAAAAAATAATTACAAATTTACAAAAAATTACTACTTGTAATAATTGCATATTTTCGTCGCATATGATATACTTACACTATCATACACCCGGAGGCGTTTATGATGAAAATGACAGAATTACAACAAAAGATTACGGCAGCCTTGCCTGCTGTTAAGATCCTTAATTGGGAGCCCTTGTCCCGGCACACCTCCTTCCATATCGGCGGTGCTGCGGAGGTGATGGCATTCCCAAAAACACCGGATGAGCTGGCAGCGCTTCTGCGCTTTGCCGGGGAAGAAAACGTGAAATATGCCATCCTTGGCGCCGGCACCAATGTGCTTGCCCCCGACGAGGGACTAAGCGGCTTGATCATCTGCCTGAAGGATTGCCTGGACGGCATGGAGCAGCTGGACGGTGACCGTATCCGTGTCTTTGCCGGTGTCACCATGACAAGAGCCGCTGTGTACGCTGCCGGTCTGGGACTTGGCGGCATGGAATTTGCCCATGGCATTCCCGGTACAGTGGGTGGCGGTGTTTATATGAATGCCGGCGCTTATGGCGGCGAGATCGTGCAGATCTGCGAAAGCGTGGACGTGATGCAGCCGGACGGCAGCATCCTGACCTATTCCTGCAGCGATATGGATTTTTCCTACCGCCACAGCCGCCTGGAGGAAGAACCGGGCATCGTGGTCAGCGCTGTGTTCAAGCTTACCCCCAAGCCGGAGGATGAGATCCGCGCAATGATGCGTGAGCTGATGAACAAGCGGAAAGCATCCCAGCCCTTGGAGCTGCCCTCTGCAGGCTCTGCCTTCAAGCGTCCCGTGGGTGGCTTTGCCGCTGCCCTCATCGACCAGGCAGGCCTCAAGGGTTTTCAGGTGGGCGGCGCTGCTGTTTCCGAAAAGCACGCAGGCTTTGCTGTGAACCTGGGCGGTGCCACCGCAGCAGATGTGCTTTCTCTGCTGGAGCAGGTGTCCGACAAGGTGTTTGCATTTTCCGGCATCCGTCTTGAGCCGGAGATCCGTCTTTGGAAACCCTGATAAAATCAATGGAAAGGAGCGTGAAGTCTGTGGCGCTGACTTTTTCCGGTAATGCAAAAGCGGAGCTGTGTCGCAGCCTTCCGCAAAATCACTGCTGCGCCCTGGCAGAGTGCTTCGGCATCCTGCTGTTCTGCAACAGTTTTTCTTCCGAAGCTGTAAAGATCACCACCGAAAGCCGTGACCTGGCGCAGCTGCTACCCAAGCTGTTCAAGCGTGCCTTCGGCATTCAGTTTGATGCCTTTCCCTCCATGGAAGGCAAGGGTAAGCTGACCTTTCAAATTTTGGATCCCGACAAGATCGCCGAGATCATGGGCGCTTTCGGGTTTGACCCGGAGGACACGGTGTCTTTGCATATCAACCTGGCGGCAGTGGAGGATGACTGCTGTAAAAATGCCTTCCTCCGTGGCGCATTCCTGGCAGGTGGCTCTGTGACCGACCCCACCAAGGGCTACCACCTGGAGCTTGCCACCAGCCACCAAAGCGTGGCGCGGGAGGGCTATGCTCTGATCCAGGAGGTGCTGGGCTTTGCTCCCAAAAGCGCATCCCGTGGCGGCGGACAGGTGCTGTATTTCAAAAGCAGTGACCAGATCTCCGATTTCCTCACCTTTATGGGCGCCAGCCTTTCTGCTATGCAGGTCATGGAGACGAAGCTGGAGAAGGAATTGAACAACCGTGTGAACCGTCGCTGCAATTGCGACGATGCCAATACCTCCAAGGTGGTGGAGGCTGCCCAGGAGCAGCTGTCTGCCATTCGGAAATTGCGGCAGAAGGGAATGTGGGACAGCCTGCCCCCCAAGCTGCAGCAGGCAGCTGCAGCCCGGGAAAAGAACCCGGAGCTTTCCCTGACCGACCTGGCGGCGCTGATGGAGCCGCCTATCACAAAACCTGCCATGAATCACCGGCTGAAGAAGCTGGTGGAAATGGCAAAGGAGTAGAGAAATGAGCTTTGTACATCTGCATGTCCACTCGGAATACAGCCTGCTGGACGGCGCATGCCGTATCAGCGGCATGATGGACCGTGTGAAGGAGCTGGGACAGACCGCCATTGCTTTGACAGACCATGGCGTTATGTACGGCTGTATTGATTTTTATAAAGCGGCGAAGGCAGCGGATGTGAAGCCGATCTTCGGCTGCGAGGTGTACGTTGCCCGCCGAACCATGGAAGACCGTGTCCACGGTGTAGATGACAGCGGCTACCATTTGGTGCTTCTGTGTGAGAATATGACCGGCTATAAGAATCTGTGCCTTTTGGTGTCGGAAGCCTTTAGTCGTGGTTTTTACGGAAAACCCCGTGTGGACCTTGCCCTGCTGGAAAAGCACCATGAGGGTCTCATTGCCTTGTCTGCCTGCCTTGGCGGTGCCATTCCCCGGTATCTGCTGCAGGAGGATTACGAGGCGGCAAAGGACTATGCACTGAAGCTTTCCTCTATTTTCGGAGAGGGCAATTTCTTCCTGGAGCTGCAGGATCACGGCATCCCTGAGCAGCGCCCGGTGAACCAGGGTGTGCAGCGCATTGCCCGGGAGACCGGTCTGCCCCTTGTGATCACCAACGATGCCCACTATTTGCGGAAAGAGGATGCAAAAATGCAGGATGTGCTGCTGTGTGTCCAGTCTGTGGACACTGTGGACAATCCTAACCGCAAGCTGAAATTTGAAACAGAAGAATTTTACCTGAAAAGTGAAGAGGAGCTGCGTGCGCTGTTCCCCGGCTGCGAGGAAGCGCTGGAGAATACTGCGAGAATTGCAGAGCGCTGCAACGTGGAATTTGTCTTCAATCAGTATCATTTGCCCTCTTTCCCCGTGCCGGAGGGCTACACCAACGAGGAATATTTCCGCAAGCTCTGTATGGACGGCTTCCGTGAGCGGTATGAAAATCCCCCGGAAAGCTACATGGAGCGGCTGGAGTATGAGATCGGTGTCATCAGCCGCATGGGCTACGTGAACTACTATCTCATTGTTTGGGACTTCATTCGCTATGCCAAGGAAAACGGCATCCCCGTAGGCCCGGGACGTGGCTCCGGCGCTGCTTCTATCGTGGCATACTGCATGCATATCACCGAAGTGGATCCTATGAAATATGCGCTGATCTTTGAGCGCTTTTTGAATCCCGAGCGTGTGAGCATGCCTGACTTTGATACGGACTTCTGCCAGGAGCGCCGTGGCGAGGTCATCAATTACGTCACAGAAAAATACGGCGCTGACCGTGTGGCGCAGATCGTCACCTTCGGTACTATGGCAGCCCGTGGCGCTATCCGTGACGTGGGCAGAGCCTTGAATTTTACCTATGCGGAAACCGACGTGGTGGCAAAGCAAGTGCCCACCATGCCGCCTCACATCACCCTGAAGGAGGCTTTGGAGGTCTCTCCCAAGCTGAAGGAAATGTACGACGGCGATGACCGTGTCCGCACCCTGATCGATACGGCTATGGGTCTTGAGGGCATGCCCCGAAACACCTCCACCCATGCTGCCGGTGTTGTGATCACCGCCGAGCCGGTGCGCAACTACGTGCCGCTGTCCAAAAATGACGAGACCATCGTCACCCAGTATCCCATGACCACCATTGAGGAGCTTGGTCTTCTGAAAATGGACTTCCTGGGACTTCGCAACCTGACGGTCATTCGGGACACCGAGCGCCGTGTCCGGGAATTTAACCCGGATTTCTCCGTGGACAGCATTCCCGATGATGACCCGGAGACCTTCAAAATGCTCACCGAGGGCAAGACCCAGGGCGTGTTCCAGCTGGAATCTGCCGGTATGACCGGTGTCTGCGTGAACATGAAGGCAGGCAGCATTGAGGATATCACCGCTATTGTGGCGCTGTACCGTCCCGGTCCTATGGACTCTATTCCCACCTTCATTAAAAACAAGCTGAACCGCAGCCTTGTGACCTACAAAACACCGCTTCTGGAGCCGATCCTCCAGGTCACCTACGGCTGTATCGTCTACCAGGAGCAGGTGATTGAGATCTTCCGCCGCCTGGGTGGCTATACCATGGGTCAGGCAGATAACATCCGCCGAGCCATTTCCAAGAAGAAGCAGAAGGTCATTGAAGAAGAACGCAAAGTCTTCGTCTACGGCGACCCGAAGCAGAACATTCCCGGCTGTATTGCCAACGGCGTGCCGGAGAAGACAGCCCAGTCCATTTATGACGAGATCGTTGCTTTCGCCAACTACGCATTTAATAAGGCTCACGCTGTGTGCTACGCAGTGGTGTCCTATCAGACGGCTTACCTGAAATGCCACTATCCCAAGGAGTACATGGCAGCGCTGATGACCTCGGTGCTGGACTCTGCGGAAAAGGTCTCCGGCTATATTGCCGAGTGTAAAAACCTGGGCATTCCCGTGCTGCCCCCGGATGTAAACCACTCCTTTGACCACTTTGCGGTGGAAGGGGAGGCGATCCGTTTCGGCATGGGCGCTGTGAAAAACGTGGGCAGAGCGCTGATTCGCAGCATGGCTGCCAAGCGTGCTGCTGACGGCGTCTTTAAGTCTTTGGAAGACTTCATCCAGCGCATGGGCGAGGAGATCAACAAGCGTGCGGTGGAAAACTTTATCAAGTGCGGCGCAATGGATTGCTTCGGCTACCACCGCAGTGAGCTGCTGGCTGTCTATGACAGCATGATGGACAGTATCGCCGACACAAGAAAGAAAAACATTGCAGGACAGATGGGTCTGTTTTCCATGATGGAGGAGGAAGCGGCAGCTTCTGCCATTCCCATTCCGTCATTGCCTGAAATGCGCAAGGCAGACCTGATGCTGCTGGAAAAGGAAACCACCGGCATCTATATCTCCGGCCACCCCATGGATGACTACCGGCATCTTCTCAAGGGAACCCACGTTGTTCCCATCGGTTCTCTTATGGATGAGGATGCTTATATCCAGGATGACCAGATCATCAGCGTGGCCGGTGTTGTGCAGACGGTGAAAATGAAGACCACCCGGAATAACTCCGTGATGGCTTATGTCACCATTGAGGACGATACCGCCGCTCTGGAGCTGATCGTATTTTCCAATGCATTGAATCAGTACGGCGGCTACCTGAAGGAAAATCAGGCCATCGTTGTTACCGGCAGACTGTCTCTTCGTGACGACAAAGAGCCGCAGATCGTGCTGAACCGTGCAAGATTGATCACAGACTTTGCCAAGGAAACCGGGGAGCCGGAGGCAGCGCCTGCCCCTGCGCAGCAGCGCAGCGGAACGCTGTACCTGAAGCTTCCCACAGAGACCGGCAGCCTCTTCTCCAAGATCCGCTCCATCCTGGGCATGTTCCCGGGAGACAGCGCCGCAGTTGTCTACTTTGCAGATACCGGTGTCCGCCGTGGCACACGCTGCGCCCTGGACAGCCGCATGCTGCAGGAGCTGGAAAATGTGCTGGGAAAAGAGAATGTTGTTGTAAAATAACCTGAATTTGTGTTATAATATTCGGAAGGGGGTGCCAATATGAAGCACACTGTAAAAATCATAGCGCTGCTGCTGTTGGCACTGCTGCTGACCGGCTGTATGCGCACGGTGGACGAGATGTACAGACTACCCAAACGGCCGGATGCCTATAACGACCTGCAGTCCTCCATTGACAGCGCCATGGCAGATATGGCCTACTGCGCGCCGCTGAACGGTGAAAACCAGCAGACGGTGCAAATGGCTGACCTGGACGGCGACGGCGAGCAGGAATATTTGCTGTTTGCCAAGAGTACCCACGAAAAACCCTTGCGGCTGCTGGTGTTCCGTAACATTGACGGCAAATTCGTCAATACGGACACCGTAGAGAGCAACGGCTCTTCCTTTGACCAGGTGGAATACGTGGACATGGACGGTCGCAGCGGCACAGAGATCGTGGTAGGTCGCCAGCTGAGCGACCAGGTGATCCGCTCTGTCACGGTGTACACATTCACCGACGGTGAGCTGGTAAAGCTCATGAGCGCCAACTATACAAAGTTCCTTACCACAGACCTTGATAATAACAACCAGTCCGAGCTGTTCCTGCTTCGTCCGGGACAGAATGAAACAGACAACGGTGTGGCGGAGCTGTATGCCATGCGTGAGGACGTGATGGAACGCTATAACGAGTGCGAAATGTCCCAGCCGGCAGAAAAGCTGAAGCGTATTATCACCGGTAAGCTGGACGGCGGCAGCACTGCTGTGTACACCGCCAGTGCGGCAGGTGAGACGGCGCTGGTCACCGATGTGTTTGCGGTAAAGGAGGGCATGCTTACCAACATTGCTTTCTCCAACGAATCCGGCACTGCCGTGCAGACACTGCGTAATTATTACGTCTATGCCGATGACATTGACAATGACGGTGTTGTGGAGCTTCCCAGCCTGATCACCATGAAGCCCATGGATGAGGCGGTGGCAACGGAAAACCAGCAGCTTGTGCGCTGGTATGCCATGACCACAGAAGGGGAAGAGATCAATAAGATGTACACCTACCACAATTTTGTGGGCGGCTGGTATATGCAGCTGCAAAGCACCTGGGCGCAAAGAGTGGTGGTGACCAATACGGGCAGCCATTACAGCTTCTACATCTGGGATGAAGGCTACAAGACAGCCCAGAAGGTGATGACGGTGTTTGTGTTCACCGCGCAGAACCGTGACGAGCAGGGCAATGCGGAAAACCGCTTTGTGCTGCACAAAACAGAATCCGTTACCTATGCAGCGTTTCTGGAGCCTGCGGCTGAGGCCTACGGCATTACCCAGGAGAGTGCCGCCTACAGCTTCCGTATGATCCAGAAGGACTGGAAGACCGGCGAGACATAATGAAGACAGAGGATAGAAATATGAGAAAAGTATTGATCCTGGAAGATGAAGTGAATATCAGAAGCTTTGTGGTCATCAACCTGAAGCGAGCAGGCTATGACACCATTGAGGCAGGCACCGGCGAGGAAGCCCTGGAGCGACTGCGTGAAAACCCGGACATCGGTGTGGCGATCCTGGATATTATGCTGCCCACCATTGACGGCTTTGAGGTCTGCCGCCGCATCCGTGCAAACAATAAGCAGATCGGTATCATCATGCTCACCGCCCGGACCCAGGAAATGGATAAGATCACCGGCCTCATGACCGGCGCTGATGACTATGTGACCAAGCCCTTCTCCCCGGCAGAGCTGACAGCCCGTATTGATGCGCTGTACCGCCGCCTGGGCGCTGATGCCGTGGTGGATAATGAGATCCTGACCCAGGGTCCCTTTGTGATGAACACCCGTAACCACACCCTGGAGAAGTCCGGCAAGCGCATCCGTCTTACCCAGGTGGAGTATTCCATCCTGAAGCTGTTCATGCAGAGTCAGGGCAGACCCCTTTCCCGTGAGGACATTCTGTCTGCTGTATGGGGCAGAGAGTACGAGGGCGAGCTGAAGATCGTGGACGTGAATATCCGCCGTCTGCGTATTAAGATTGAAGATGATACGGCAAATCCCACCTTCATCACCACCGTTTGGGGCTTTGGCTATAAATGGGGCGTGTAAAGAATCGGCAGGTCAGACCTGTCCTGAAGGTTAAGGGTCTTCGCAGACGCTGGCTGATCAATACCGTGGGTGTGCTGTGCGCCCTGGGACTTGTGTGCGTGCTGCTGGTGACGGCTATGTTTGCCGCCTATTACTATTCCACCATGGAATCGGATATGCGCTACCGTGCCCGTACCACCACAGAGTTCTTCGCAGAGTACCTGAATCAGAGCTACAACGAGTATTATCAGTCCTGCATTACCTATGCACAGACCTTTGACGATAAGAATAATATAGAGCTGCAGTTTATCAATGCCCAGGGGAAAATCGTGGCATCCTCCTCCGGCAACTGGGCAGGCCCTTCGCCTGCCACCGCTGATATCAGCGATGCCATCAGCAGCCGTGCCATCAAGCCTTACCGTGGCGCCGATCCCTACACCGGGGAGCGGATCATGGCAGTGTCCAGCCCTATGATCTACAGCAACGGCGAGGTCATCGGTGTGCTGCGCTATGTGACCTCCACTGCGGTGATGGATATGCAGATCTTCTACATCGGCTTGTTGTCGCTGCTTGCTTTTGCGGTGGTGCTGGTGGTGGTACTTTTGTCCAGTAACTACTATATGCACTCCATTTTGGTGCCCCTTCGTGCCATCATTGAGAAGGCAAAGAAGATCACCAGCGGCAGCTACGGTATTCAGATTGAAACCGTATACGATGACGAGATCGGTGAGCTGGCGGACACCATAAATGAGATGTCCATCAAGATCAACGAAAACGAGAAAATGCAGACGGAATTTATTTCCTCTCTGTCCCACGAGCTGCGTACACCGCTGACAGCCATCACCGGCTGGAGCGAGACGCTTCTGGGCACCGACGGATTGGATCCCCAGACCCGAAGAGGTATGAAGATCATCCACAAGGAAGCCGGAAGACTGACGGAAATGGTGCTGGAGCTGCTGGATTTCACCAGGATCCAGGATGGACGCATGACACTGAATATTGAGCTGACAGACATCCGGGCCGAGTTTGAGGATGTTGTCTATATGTACGGCAGTCGTTCCCAGCAGGAGGGTATCGTACTGGAGTATAACGATTCCGATGAGGATATCCCTGAGATCTCCTGTGATCCCAAGCGTATGCGCCAGGTGTTTCTGAACATCCTGGACAATGCCGCAAAGCACGGCTCCGAAGGAAAGCGTATTGAAGCGGATATCTGCTTTGAAAATGAAACCGTGGTGGTTCGCATCCGTGACTACGGCCCCGGCATCCCCGAGGACGAGCTGCCCCTGGTGAAAAAGAAATTTTATAAAGGAAGCTCCAAAGCCAGAGGCTCCGGCATCGGCCTTGCGGTGTGTGACGAGATCGTTGCTATGCACGGCGGTAGCCTGACACTGGAAAATGCCGAGGGTGGCGGCACCCTGGTAACCGTGACGCTTCCTGCCTCTCAATAAAGGAAGTATTACTATGCCCAAGGAAACCAAAGAAAAATTTAAAACGATGATCGGCGGTCAGGCACTGATCGAAGGCATCATGATGCGTGGCCCCAAGCTGGATGCCATTGTCACAAGAGGCAAGGATGGGCTGAACATTGAGACCACACCCCGAAAGGAGCACCCGGAGAAATCCCCTTTGAAGTGGCCCTTTATCCGAGGTGTTGTGAACTTTTTTGACTCCCAGGTGGTGGGTGTGAAGGCGCTGATGCGCTCTGCGGATCTGTCCCCTGATGAGACCGAGGAGAATCCCTCCAAGCTGGATCTGTGGCTGGAAAAGAAGCTGGGAGACAAGAAGTTCCAGAGCCTGATCGTAGGCTTCGGTGTGTTTATGGGACTGGCAATGTCCATTGTGCTGTTCTTCCTGTTGCCCATGCTGGTAGGCAGCCTCTTCTCCCTTTGGGTGGACAATTTGCTGCTGCAGAATTTGCTGGAAGGCGTTGTGCGTATCCTGATTTTTGTTGGCTATATGCTGCTGGTCAGCCGCATGTCGGAAATGAAGCGTGTGTTTGCCTACCATGGCGCCGAGCATAAGACCATCCGCTGCTATGAAGCAGGTCTTCCGCTCACGGTGGAAAACGTAAGAGAGCAGACAAGACTCCACCCACGATGCGGTACAAGCTTCCTGCTGGTGATGATGATTCTCTCCATCCTGGTGTTCTCCGTGGCATCCACGATGCTACTGAATATTTTCCCCGGCATGCAGGAAGCCCTTGGCCCGGTTTGGTTCCGTGTGGTCATGATCGCTTATAAGCTGCTGTTGCTGCCGGTGGTGGTGTCCATCAGCTATGAGATCAACCGCCTTGTGGGCAGATACGATAACGGATTTACAAGACTTTTGACAGCACCCGGCATGTGGTTTCAGAATTTCACCACCAATGAGCCGGACGATGATATGATTGAAGTTGGCATTGCTTCTTTGAAGGTAGTGCTGCCGGAGAATGAGGGGGAAGACCTGTGGTAATGAAGCTGTCCCAGGTCTACATGGACGCAAGAAAGGCCTTTGCCACCCAGGAGGATATACAGACAGCGGGACTCCTGGCAAGAGACCTTCTGTGCCACATCACCGGCAAAACCCGGGAGAAGCTGCTGACGGACATGGATATGTACGTCTCCGATGACGTCATAAACCAGATGAACGAGGCCTGCAGCCGTGTTATGGAGGGGGAGCCCTTGGCTTACGTGCTGCAGCAGTGGGACTTTTACGGCATGACACTGCATGTGGACAACCATGTGCTGATCCCCCGGGACGATACCTGCGCCGTAACGGAGCTGGCGATTAAAAAGTCCCTTTTTTTGGACACATCACCCCGTATACTTGACTTGTGCACCGGATCAGGATGTATCGGTCTTGCCATTGCCAGCCGTGTGAAAGACGCGCGGGTGACACTGGCAGATATCTCAAAGGATGCGCTGACGGTGGCAAAAAAGAACGTAGCGGCGCAAAAGCTCACGGGAAGAGTGTCCTGCATGGCAGTGGATGCCCTGGCAGCGCCCACAGCGTTTTTGGGAAAATTTGACCTGATCGTTTCCAATCCTCCCTACATAACCACGGAGGAAATGGAGCAGCTGCCGGACAGCGTGAAGAATTTTGAGCCCCACCTGGCGCTCCACGGCGGCACTGACGGTTTGGATTTTTACCGTGCCATCGCAAAGAATTTTACAGCGGCGCTGAAGCCCGGCGGCTACCTGTGCTTTGAGTTTGGCATGGGGCAGGGGGACGATGTGTGCCGCATCCTGGAAGAAAACGGCTATACGATCCTGGAAAGAAAACAAGATTTTAACGATAGAGAACGGGCAGTACTTGCCCAATACGGCAGGAAGGAAGATTGATTATGGCTACAAAGAAGACTGTTTATGACGCACCCGCTCCCGCAAATGACAAGAGAAAGGCACTGGACACTGCGCTTGCACAGATTGAAAAGAATTTTGGCAAGGGTACTGTTATGCGCCTGGGCGATCGCCCCGAAATGGTAGTAGACGCTATCCCCACCGGCTCTTTGGCATTAGATGCCGCTCTGGGTATCGGCGGTGTTCCCAAGGGACGTATTGTGGAGATCTACGGACCGGAATCCTCCGGTAAGACCACCCTGGCTCTGCACATCCTGGCAGAGGCACAGAAGATGGGCGGCGAGGTAGCCTTTGTGGATGCTGAGCATGCCCTGGATCCCGTTTACGCTGCCGCACTGGGTGTGGACACCGACAACCTGCTGGTCTCCCAGCCGGACACCGGTGAGCAGGCATTGGAGATCACCGATGCGCTGGTTCGCTCCGGCGCTGTGGATGCCGTGGTCGTGGACTCCGTTGCTGCCCTGGTTCCCAAGCAGGAAATCGAGGGCGAAATGGGTGATACCTTTGTTGGCTTGCAGGCCAGACTCATGAGCCAGGCGCTGCGGAAGCTGGCAGGCACTATCGCAAAAACCAACTGTGTGGTTATCTTTATCAACCAGCTGCGTATGAAGATTGGCGTTATGTACGGTAACCCGGAAACCACCACCGGCGGCAACGCGCTGAAG
>JAFYNQ010000085.1 GCA_017548065.1 Oscillospiraceae bacterium | reverse complement strand
GTTTGGTAGAGCTTGCCGGCATTGCATTCAAGACTGCTGACAAACTGGCAATGAGTCTGGGGCTTCCTGCAGTATCGCCGGAACGAGTGGACGAAGCGCTTATGTATGGTAAGACATTAGGTGACATTTTGACGATGGAACCTCGGGCGATCAATTGGCTTGCAACCAAGTTTAGCGGTGATGAAACCATCAAGGCTGCTGCGGAGTTCATTTGCGCCTACTCCATAAGGAAGAGATGCATCAGCAACTCTGGCTCCATATTGCGCTTAACATTCATTATTTTAAAATATAACGGAGGAGCCCACAGCACACGCTGTGGGCTCCAAAAATATTTTTTGATAATTTTCCGAAATTGATAGTTTTTTAGACTTTTCGGTTCCTCCTTTATATATGAAAGGCTCCCCATGCCGTGCACCTTGAAAAGTTCATACCATCCAATCGGTACATCCCCTTGTCGAGGAGCGGCTATCCGTCTGCAGGCCTAGCAGAACCATGAGCACATATGTGTGGGTGGCTCCCATACAGCGCGACGATCCGTAAGGGTACAATGGTACTTCCGTAATTCGCGGCCCGGTCATAATGAAGACGGGGAGAGGAGACTCTATGGATCTGCAAGCCGCAGGCGCCGATTGGATTATCTTTACATCATTTCCAAAGGAGGAATGAATATGAGATATCATTTTAATTCGGTAGAAGAGCTACCTCTATTTATAAATGCAAAACAGATTGCCGGCTATTTGTGCATCTCTAAATCGTCGGTATATAACCTTTTACACTCTAAAGGATTCCCACTTGTTATGGTGGGAAAGCGTATGATGGTTGAACGCAGCAAGTTCTTAAAATGGATCGAAGATAATACAGCAAAGTAATATAATTTGTTTGTAATAATATATGAAAAATGTTAAAATGGCGGTTTATTTCTGCTGAAAAGTTTACGATATGTTAATTTTTGCATCTTCCATATAGCGTTTTCCTGTGTTACAATTAACATGCAAGAACACAGTAGACACATTTGCCAGGAAAGGAGTAATATGGCAAAGAGAAGATCCAAAGGTGATGGCAGTATCCATAAGCTGAAAAACGGCTCTTGGCAAATTCAGATAATGGATGGCTATAAGCCTGATGGAAAACGTAAATACAAAACCTTTACCGCCCCGAAGCTCGAAGACGCCAAGCGGATGAAGCGAGAGTATGAGAGCAGAAGGGACGCCGGAATGTTGGTCGCAATGGACTATACCTTCTCAGAATGGGCTGACTTCTGGTTTGAGCATCACAAAAATAGAGTCTCTGTGACAACGCAAGAAGGATATTCCTACACACTGCGCAATCTGAAGGCCTATTACGGCCGGAGGAAGCTTTCTGAGATTAAGGCCTACGACATTGAACAGTATCTAATGAAACTGGTCAGAGATGGTAAGTCCGGTTCCACTGTGGCCCAGAGCAGAGGCATGCTGTTCCAAATCTTTAGAATGGCAGTGGCAAATGATATCCTTATGAAGAATCCCGTAGCACACGCTGAAAAGATCCGGAGAGGACCGCCCAAGCCTAAGGACGCATTCACAGCCGACGAAGTTCGAAAGCTGATGAAAGAGCTGCCGGAGGATAAAATCGGGTGGAGCATTCGGCTTATGCTCGCAACAGGAATGCGTACTCAGGAGCTGCTTGCTCTTGAGCCCAGGCATATAGCAAGGGATGGGTCTTCCATTAATATTGCGCAAGCAATCGTAATGGAAAAGGGATCGCCGACAATAGGCCCCACCAAGACACATACCAGCTTACGCACGATTCCTGTGCCGGAAACAGTTCGATACTGTGCCCGGAATTTGAGAGACACCGACTGCACCTTTATTTGGGAGAGCCCAAGGGTGGAGGGTAAACCCGTGAATCCATCCTATTTCCGAGATCATTTCAGAGAATACCTTAAAGCCATTGAAGGTGTTCGCGTTTTGACGCCACACTGCTGCAGACATACATATGTTACTCATATGTTGGCGCTGGGTGTGGATCCCAAGACGGTCCAGGCTCTGGTGGGACACGCGGAAATCGATATGACAATGTACTATGCACACGCACAAGAATCTTCCAAGCAGGATGCAATTAGTCGTTACGATGATGCATTTTCTGCTCCTGGAGGTGGATTGTTCGGTAATGTGATTACCTTGGTCAAATCGGGCTGATTCTTGTACGATTCTTGTACAAAAAGTTTCGCGTGTTTTTAGGGTTTCGATCGGTAAAAACACAACATAGAAAAATGAAACTATTTCAGGATAAAAGATAAAGAAAAAATCCTGAAATCATACGATTTCAGGATTTTTCTTGCGAATAACACAGATCCGACTTTGGTGGAGATAAGCGGGATCGAACCGCTGACCTCTTGAATGCCATTCAAGCGCTCTCCCAGCTGAGCTATACCCCCGTATCCGTCCGCTATTGCAGACAGCTTTTGTATTATAACTGCGAGAGGGGTATTTGTCAAGGACTTTTTTCGCTTTTTAGAAAACATTTTCCGAATTTTTAGAGAAGGTGGGACGGTACGGGCAGGTGGGGGCGTGCGCAGAGGCAAGCGGCTTGGGGAGCGGTGGCGGTTCGTGCGGTGATTGGTGGTGTGGATCGTTGTGACGGCTTGCACCATTGACGTTTTCTGTGGATGTGTGTATAATTTAAATGAATATACTTGGCGCAGGCGATGCTTTTATCACACTAAAATAAAGGAGTTAATACTATGACGTTTTTGGAATTGGCAAAGAAGCGGTTTTCTGTTCGTTCTTTTGCGGACAAAACGGTGGAGCAGGAGAAACTGGATATGATCCTGGAGGCAGGCCATGTGGCGCCCACTGCCTGCAATTTCCAGCCCCAGCGCATTTACGTTGTGCAGAGTGCAGAGGTACGTGAGAAGCTGGCAGCTGTCTGCCGCTTTACCTTTGGCGCACCGGTGATCCTGGTGGTGTGCTATGACCGCACCCGTGACTGGAAAAATAAGCTGATGCCCGGTTATGAATCCGGTGAGACCGATGCAGCTATTGTCTGCACCCACATGATGCTGGAGGCAGAGGAGTTGGGACTGGGCGCTTGCTGGGTAGGCTACTTTGATGCTGCCAAGATCGCTGAGGCACTGGAACTACCGGAAAACGTTACGGTTTCCGCAATGCTTCCTCTGGGCTATCCTGCGGAGGACGCAAAGCCGCTGCCGCTGCACAGCCAGTTCAGAGACGCATCGGAAATTGTGGAATATATTTGATTTGAAAGGCACCGCTTAAAACAAGCGGTGCCTTTGTACTATGCTTTTGAAATTATAACTTGCGTTTGTGGGGGATATTGTTATAATTATAATTAAATATATTTGTTGTTTTGTTGCATTTTTACGAAGGGACATAAATGAGGGGGAATATACTGTGACAGAAGCAGAGAAAAAGAAAGTGTTGGTAAGGCTCAACAGAATTATAGATGCAAAATTTTCGCAAAGGTCGGACTTGGAAAAAATTAAAAGAATGGTATCAGGAAATTCGGATGCAGATGCTATGGTGGAAGACCTTGAAACCTTAGTTGAGCGGGAACAGACGGCGGAAGATGTTTGCACTAGGCTGGGTCATTGTGCGCCGGTTCCTGCCTCTGTGGGGATTTGCGATGCATTCATAAAAGCGTATGATACGGGTGACGGATTCTTCTCTGGTTTATCCAAATGGTCGGCAATTTATGATGCGGAGCAGCAAATTAAGAGCGCTATCTTGGAATGTAATAAAATGCTGGCAGAAAAGCAGATGTGTCTGCTTGCGAGAAATCAGGAATTAATAATAGAAATGGAAAAGATAATCAATCATAAGGCGCAAAAGCGCGAAGAACGGCGGCTTATATTGGAGAATCTAGAGAAGCTGCTGCGGGAGTATGAGCAAAATATTGTGCTGCGTGAAAGGTGTGAATGAGATGAGTACGATAAATGTAAATTTAGATGAACTTTTGAATCGTGCGTCGGAATTGACGGAACTTGCAAAACGTGCAGAGCGAATCTTAGAAACGCCTTTTGAAACGGATACATTTTTTGACATTCTGGAAAATGCTATTGAGAAGGCGGGTGCTAAAACGGCATCATATACAGGAAAAATGCTTACTAAACTTGAGAGGGCAAGAAGTATAGATGAGGCTGTACTCTTGTTTCTTCCGGTGCTTCTTGAAGTGGGAAGAGAGACTATAGGGGGAATGGCAGAAAAAGCCGAGAGGGAGAAAGCCAGGGAAGAAGCAAAAAAGGCACTAAAGGCAATCTATGAAGAGCTGGTTTCGAAGCAGGCTATGATCGATTTGGCACAACGCGAAATAATCAGTCGTATGCGGGATGAGGTTCGTGCGTTGGACGCGGATATAGAAGCGTACGGCAAAAAAGCAAAGCAGCTGCTGGCAGAGGTTGCGGCACTTAAGGAAAAGCTGCAGCTGGTGCAGGACATAGGTGAGTTTCGTAAAAAAGTTGAGGTATGATGGAGGTCCTTTATGGGATACAATGACGAACTACTGGACGTATTTGCTTATCTTCGCAGCTTGAGCGAAAAAAACACAGAAGAAATCACGCTCGCTTTGGGAGACCTGAAAGCGCTGGAAGAGAAAGAAAAAAGTCTGGATGCGACGTTGGAAGAGATTGAAAAAGGGCTGAAAGAGCTAGGCATTGCCCCATCAAAATTCACTATACCTGCTGCGGAGACAACTGTCAGGGTGTCATCGGATATAAGGATAACCCTTCCTGAGGGTTTTGATTTTTCAGCCAGCTTTAAGAAGTTGGTGGAAGAAGCGCACAAAGCAGGTTTTAAAAATGTTCGCCCGGAGACGATGCTGACGGATGAGGAATTGGCGTTTGCATGCCGTGCCACAAAAAAACTGGACGACGAGTTTGCGCTCAAAACAGGCATGACGGAAGAGGATATGTATTTTGCGATAGCGGCTGCCGGTGCGCAGGTGCTGTTTCGTTTGGTGGCAAAAGCCATCGCAGGTGGGCAATTGGTTGCTGCGTTGCCGTCTACGGGAAAAGGTGTTCAAAAAGGGAAAAATACGGAATTGGCAATAAGGCCGGGAAAGACTGTGAATCGTTATGTGGAAGACGGCGGTGTGTCCTGCAAGAGCTATATTTTACATAGCCATACACCTTTTGATGTTGCGGAAAACGGTCGGGTACAGAGAGGTGAGATTTTAGGTTATCATAAGATTATGGGATGGATTTTTGGCGTTGCCAATATTCTTACGGATACGGTGACAATGTCAAATTTGAAATCTTATGCTGTCAGGCACAGCGGTGATGTGCGAAGAAAAAATGTGCTGGGAGAACAGGTTTCTACTTTGGCAGATGTTATTGTTCCCATGGTGCGGTTAGACCTATCAAAGAAGGATAACAAATACGCCGTGGTTGCTGCAGTTTTTCGTGAGGCGGAAGAACAAGGTATCTTGAAGGTGACACCGCATATGACGGATCGTTTGTTGGATATGAGTTTGACTGTTGGTGAAAAATCCGAAAGATTTGCAGAAACGTCCAAGGGACTTGTGGAGATCATAGGCGATATTGCGATAGATGCGGCTGCGGAGCTGGCTGCAATTTCTTTGGTAAATATAATCATTTCGGCCATACATACTGCAATGTACACCCCGAAAGATGGGGAAGTGGAGCACGTTGCAATTCGCACAAATCGCATTTTGGTAATATCCAATGTGATTGCAAGTATCATTTGCTCTTTCGTTGACAAAAATGATATTGGTACACACGTAAGCGGCGCAGTTGCATCTATTGGTACGATACTGATGTCGGAAAAATTTTATGTGGAAATGAAGGCAAAATTTCTTACGGAACACTATACGCCGGAATTGGAAAAATATTTGGCAGAGCTTTCGTCTTTCTTTGAGACAGCGTGACACTCTGTGTATAGTGGGCTAAGTAAACGCAATCGTATGGAAAATGGACTTTCGCAAAAATGCGGAGGTCCATTTTTGCTTTAAAATTAAACTAACAGTTCAATGACAAGGGGGGCGTGGGGGTGTAGAATATGGCTGTAATCAAGTAAAGGAGTGAATGAATATGAATTTGAAAGAAGCTTTTCGTTTTCAGAACAGACTGCAGCGGCTGATGAGTGATGCGCTGTGCATTTTGCGACGTGAGGATAACCTGGTGACGGTGGAGATCACCAAGTTGATTCACAAGACCGACCCTCAGCGTGAGGACGAGACCTCCGTGCTGACCCCTGACTGCGAGTATGCAGAGGATGTGAATCGGCTGGCAGCCTTCCTGCTGTATCTGCTGGAGCAGCGTGAGAAGCTGGGCTACGCCATCCGTGGCGCCAAGCGGAGCATGGACATTGACTTTGACGGCGAGGTGAGCCTGAACACCAAGCGGCAGGAGATCGCAAGCGTGTTCCGTGACATGGCTGCCATCCGTGGCTACGAGCGTGTGAGCCCCGGCGGTGGCACTGCCTATAAATTCAATGCCGAGGGTAACCAGGTCAGCTTTTGCTGTGACGTGAAGCGTGTGACCACCATCAACTTTGACCGCAACAAGATCCGCAGCTACGTTGCCGGCCTGAACAAGAAGTCCGATGGGATCTCCGCAGAGCTGGACAAGTGTCTTGTGACCAGTCAGGTGGCTTACGAGCCTCCCTTTGACGTGAACGACACCTTCTCCGACGTCTTTGCCAAGTTCCTGGAGGCAAACGCCTGATAACCTCCCGGGGGAGGCGCTTATGCCTTCCCCGAAGCTTGCCCCACTGTTTTGAGTACGTCAGGAGGCGGGGATGTTGATCCCGGTTCGTGTGTGGATGAACTGTGATGCCGCACGTTTTTGACGATGCAACGTAGAGTACTTCTGC
Source organism: Oscillospiraceae bacterium (assembly GCA_017548065.1). Lineage (GTDB taxonomy): Bacteria > Bacillota > Clostridia > Oscillospirales > Oscillospiraceae > Faecousia. The sequence continues at coordinate 43,652 of JAFYNQ010000085.1, read as the reverse complement.
AAATGATCGTAAGTTTTAGGGTATTATGCCTGATAATATTACCGGAAAAGCCTGCAACGAGCAGTGTAGCGAACATTGTGCAACGTGCTTACCTCCATTCGCAAAAACCGTCATTCTCCAAGCCTCTATCTCAAACTTCGTTTCGCAGGAATACATTATTTTAAAACAAATCTGCCTTCCCGGGGGACACACCGCACCGTCTGCTTTTATGGCAGTACGGGGCAGGAGGAACGCAGGAAAGCAAAATTGGGAACGGATTTCCAAATCCTGCCGTATTCAAAAGAGTGGGGTAAAAAAGAGAGGGCGAACCGCCAAAAGAAAGCGGTTCGCCCTTTTTGTTTTCGTAGGGGACGAGAATGTCCTCAATGGGGACATTCAGAAAATACCCCAGCGCATAGAGATTGTCAACAGAGGGAAGGCTTTTGCCCTGCTGCCATTTGTAGATGGCCTGGGGCTCTTCAAAGCCGAACCATTGCTGAAGCTGGCGGACGGTAAGACCTTTGGCCTTCCGCAGGCGGATGATGTTTTCCCCGGTCGCCACGGGGTCAATGACGGGAAAATAAGAAACCATACAGTTACCTCCGTTTCCTGGTATTGGGACTGTGTCCTCTGTGCTTCTTGTACAGTCGGGAGAAAAGGGAGTAGTCTTCGTAGCCGCAGAGCTTGGCGCACTCCTGCACGCTCATGCCCTGGGACAGATAGCGGTCTGACGCTTCCAGCCGTATGTTTATAAGATACTGCTGAATGGACATCCCTGTCTGGGCTTTGAAGATCCGTGTAAGATAGCGTCTGTCCAGGTTCAGCTCCCGTGCGATGGTCTCCACACGGAGGGGACGCATATAGTCACTGCGGATCAGGTTCTCCACTTTTTCGGTATGGGTGCTTTTTTGCGCCTCGGGGAAGAGGACACCGTAGAGCAGGAAGAGTCCCGACGTTATATAAAACGTGGCATCGGCGGATTTTTCGCAGGGAAACAGCCGAAGAAAAATATTTTCGGGAATGGAAAACACCGGCGGCAGTGTCTGAAACCGACGGGAGAGGTTGCCGTCAAAGCCCACCCAGCAGTATTGCCAGGGATCGTTTTCGTCGGCGGTGTAGGTGGTGACCTCGCCGGGGAGGATCAGGAAGGCCTGACCCGGGGAAACGGTATAGGTGTTAGTTCCTTTTTGAAATATGCCCTTACCCGAAAGCACATAGTGGATCAGCGTATAGCTCCGCACGGCGGGGCCGAAGCTTTTTCCCGGTTTGCAGGCTTCCTTTCCTGCCACCAGGGGGTTGAGATCCTGCAAATGCCGATTGGTGAGCAGCCAGCGCTCTTCTGCCATGGAAACACCTCCTATATAGTTACATTTTACCATATTTAAGTTCCATATTGCAATTCCTTTTTTGAAAAAAATGTGTTAGCGTATAAGAAAAAAGGAGGCATTTTCATGAAAATTACCTTTATGGGAGCAGGCAGCTCCATTTTCGTCAAGAACGTGATCGGTGACACTATGATGTGCCAGGCACTGCAGGATGCAGAGTTTTCCCTTTATGACATTGACCCGGTTCGCCTGGAGGAATCCCGGATCATCCTGGAGCATCTGAACAAGGCACTGGCCGGCGGCAAGGCAAAGATCACAGCGCACCTGGGTGTGGAAAACCGCAAGGAGGCCCTTCGTGGCGCAAGCTTTGTGATCAATGCCATTCAGGTGGGCGGCTATAAGCCCTGCACCGTGATCGACTTTGAGATCCCCAAGAAGTACGGCCTGCGGCAGACCATTGCAGATACGCTGGGTATCGGCGGTATTTTCCGTGCATTGCGTACCATTCCCGTGATGGCAGATTTTGCCCGTGACATAGAGGAGGTATGCCCCGATGCATGGCTTCTGAACTACACAAACCCCATGGCAATGCTCACCGGCTATATGCAGCGCTACACCGGTGTGAACACCATCGGTTTGTGCCACAGCGTGCAGGTCTGCTCCATGCGGCTGCTGGAGAAGCTGGGCATGGGAGAATACGTGGGCAACACCAACGAGGTGATCGCCGGTATCAACCACATGGCATGGCTGCTGGAGCTGAAGGATAAGGCAGGCAATGATCTGTACCCTGAGATCCGTGCCCGTGCAAAGAAGATGAACGCAGAGCAGAAGCATGACGATATGGTGCGCTTTGACTATATTGATAAGCTGGGCTTCTACTGCACGGAATCCAGTGAGCATAACGCAGAGTACAATCCCTTCTATATCAAGCAGGGCAGGGAAGACCTGATTGAAAAATTCAACATCCCCCTGGACGAGTATCTCCGTCGCTGCGTGCGCAACGAGAATAACTGGAATGCCCGTCGGGACACCATTCTCCGTGGGGAAGACCTGGAGCATGTGCGCTCCAGAGAGTATGCTTCCCGGATCATGGAGGCCATGGTGCTGGATGCGCCTTACCGCTTTGGCGGCAACGTGATCAACAACGGTATCATCACCAACCTGCCCAAGGAGGCTTGTGTTGAGGTGACCTGCTATGCAGACGGCGCCGGCATCCATCCTGCCTATGTAGGCGAACTGCCGCTGCAGCTGGCAGCCATGAATGCATCCAATGTCTATCCCCAACTGCTTACCATTGAAGCTGCCCACACCGGCAAGCGGGAGTATGTGTACCAGGCGGCCATGATGGATCCTCTCACCGGCGCACAGCTTTCCACCGACGAGATCGTTTCCATGTGCGACGAGCTGATAGAAGCCCACAGGTTGGCAGGCTACCCCATTCTGGCATAACACTGCATAACATAGACTAACGGCAACCCCGGGAATCCCCCTGGGTTGCCGCTTTTTTATGGGGCAAAAGGGGCTTTGCATAAAGTCTGGGTTAATAAATCGTCAATAATCACATATTGCATTTACGCTGAATTTATGGTAGGATTAGACTGAAATAATGTTGATAATGCGAAAATGCGCAAGAAAATCGCCGTATCTGCGTAAAATTGGCATGATGCACAAAAACGCACGCTGGTTTTTGTGGAAAATGACGGTTCTTGTGTGGCGTTTCAACGCGAACACTTGTCCCTCGGGGAGGGACGGCAAGGAGGTCTTTTATGAAAAAAGAAACAACCAAGAAAAGTAAGCTTGGCTTGTGGCTTGCCATTGGCATTGCTGCACTTGTGCTGATCGTCGGCGCAGTGCTTGGCATCGTGCTTATGGGCGGTCAGGAGGCCAAGCAGGTAGATGACGGTCGTCCGGATCTGTACTGGAACCTGGACCGTGAGATCTACTTTGAAAAAGGCGCTATTTCTTCGTCCAGAGAGATGGCGGAGGATGGCTTCTTCCATATCCGCTATGCTTATGACGGCCAGATCGTGGAGCTGCTGACTGCTGACAAGCAGTTGGTCAACTACATTGATACCATGGCTGTTATGGGTATCGTGCTGGATGGCGACGGCTACATTGTGGATGCTGTTGCTGTGAAGGAAATGGCCACAGTGATCGGTGAGGACGTTTATGCGCAAGAAATGGGCGACGGCGTTCTGACCTTCAACTCCTCTGTGGTCATGAACGGTCTGAAGAAGTCCATAGAGCTGACCGAGCGTACCAAGATCTATGATGTGACCACCAAGGCTGAGGTTCAGGGCGCAGAGATCGCTCTGGAGAAGCTGGGTGTCATGGATAAGCTGTCTGTCTACGGCAATGCCGAGGGCGAGATTACCCATGTGTACGTTACCTCTCACCCCAAGGAGTCCAAGGTCTACTGGAGAGCAAATCAGTTTGTTTCCAGCAGCAAGACTACCCGTGTGCCTGACGAGAACGGCTACTACACCATTCCCTTCTACTGTGAGGGTGAATATGTGGAGTTCAAGTGTAAGGACGTTGTGGAGGTCAACTACATTGATAAGCAGAGCTTCTACAGCTGCCACTTTGGTCTTGTGTTTGATGAGGAAGGCTATATTATTGAGGCCATCCATTCCTACGAGGCAATCCGTGGCATGATCCTCAGTGAGCGTTATGATGTTACCGCCATTGACGGCAACACCATTTCCACCACCAAGATCATCGGCAGCAATGCCGGTGCTACCGAGAGCTTCGTGCTGCCTGAGAACTGCCCCATCTATGACGTGAGCTATGCTGCAAAGTCCGAGGACCGTGCAGGTAAGCAGGTGGACAGCCTGTCTGTGGGCGACCGTATCGTCTGCTTCGCAGATGCCACCGGCACTCCCTTGTTCGTCTACGTTGCCGAGCATGTTGTGGAAGAGGCTGTGTGGTGCTACAACGTCACCCGTAAGTATGATTCCACGCTGCTGGAGACCACTCGTGAGCCCGTGAACGGCTGGTACGAGATTGAGATCTTCACAGAAGGCAAGATCATGACAGTCAGAACCAAGGATAAGTCTGTTGCCACCGAGATCGACTCCGTGGGCGCTCAGGTCTGCGGCCTGACCCTCAACGGCAACGAGATCGTGGATGTATATAATGTATACTCTGTCTTCGGCTACAGCGCCTTCGGTCAGGGTCGTTATATCACCAGCGTTTCCGGTTCTATCTTCGCCTGCTTCAGAACCTCCGCACCGGATAAGCTGATCTCCGGCATTATGCACCCCGAGTGCAAGGTGTGGAACCTCTCTGCTGTGGGTACCTACGGCACAGAGACCAAGCTGCAGCCCGGTGACTATGTCTACGCATACCAGAACCCCAGCCTGCAGGTTTTGGAGATATTCGTTATCAGAAGACAGACCAACCTGCCCGTCTACTACGGCCTGGAGCGTAAGTACAACTCCACCAAGAAGGAAACCACCCGTGAGCCTATTGACGGCTGGTACTACTATGATGTGATGCGCAATGGCAAGCTGATGACCGTCAAGACCAACAGCAAGGCCATGGCCACCAAGATCGATGCCATCAACCCTGCAGTGTTTGCCATGAACGTGGGCAGCGACGGTGTTGTATATGAGGTATACGAGGGCAGATATGCCACCGGCGGTTACCGCCGTGCCCACGGCTACACCGTTACCTCCATCAGCGGCAATACTGTGGAGACCTCCTATAAGAATGCAGACGGCACCATTGCCACCCGTACCCTGACCCTGGCAGATGACTGCAAGACTGTCAACATGACCACGCTGGCAGCTACCTTTGCAGAACCCACCACTGTCCGTGTGGGCGATACCATCACCGCCTTCACTGATATGTACGACAAGACTACCATCCTGGCTATCCGTAGCCGTAAGGTGGATTATCTGTACTGGAACAAGCTGAGGCTTTACGATGACGAGAACGCTGTTTCTCTCCGTGAGCTGGATGCAGAGGGCTACTATGTTTATACCCTCTCCCGCAGCGACGGAAAGGTCGTCACTCTGAAGACCAAGGATAAGGCTGTTGCCGATAAGGTGGATTACTACGGCGGCGCCTTCACCCTGGCTGTGAAGGATGACATCATCACGAAGGTTGGCAGCCCCTCCTACGCAAAGAATACCAACGGTACCAGCCTGCTGAACTATGACGTCACAGCAGTCAACGGCAGAAAGATCACCCTGCAGAAGGGTGAGGAGACCATGACCATCACCTTGTCCTCCGATTGCAAGGTCTTTGAGGTCGGTCCTGATGCCGCAAACTTTGGCGCTAAGGTCAGCCTGAAGGTGGGTGACCGTGTCCGTGCTTACAAGAGCATGACCGATGAGACCTACACCTATGTTTACATCCGTTACCACGCAAGCCGTGATAAGGGCCTGGTAAGCATGTGTGACGTATGTAAGAAGGAAGTAAGATGGGAGCCCTGGGTTGGCGGTTCCTTCTCCACTGCCGGCGGTCACTTCTACCTGCCTGCAGACATCACCACCACCTACCTGCCTTGCTCCACCGGCAGAAGCACCTTCAAGAGCTGCACAGTCTGTCTTGACCTGAACGGTCATACCTACACCAGACTGAACGGCCGTGCAATGTATGTCTACACCAACGCAACGCTGAACATTATGGATACTGTGGGCGGCGGCGCTGTCTCCTCCAGCGGTATCAACACCACCCAGGCCGACGGCACCGTTAAGGGCGCGACCGGCGGCGTGCTGGGTATCCCCGGCGGTACCGTGAACCTCTACGGCGGCACACTCCGCCTGGAGAAGGAGCACCCTCTGCAGAAGAACGGCGGCGTTGTTTACGTCAGCAAGGGCGCTGATGATAACAAGACTCCCGGTACATTCAATATGTACGGCGGTAAGATCGCAGACGGCGAGACTGTTGAGCGTGGCGGTAACATCTATGTCACCGGCGCTGTGTTCAATATGTACGGCGGCGAGGTCACCGGCGGTAAGAGCGGTGATAAGAACGGCAACGGCGGCGGCAACATCTTCGTTGTCGGCGGCGGCACCATGAACCTCTACGGCGGTAAGGTCACAAACGGTGTGTCCGCAAATACCGGCGGTAACATCCTGGTGGGTACCGGCTTCCTGAATGTGTACGGCGGTGAGGTCACCGGCGGTACTGCACCTAAGAGAGGCAACGATATCTACGTTTACTACAGCGCAAGTAACGCAACTGTGCAGGGCGGTAAGATCGGCAACTTCTCCATCAACGATCAGGCTGCTCCCACCCGGTTCTCCGGCAATCCCGTGATTGAGCGTCTGGACATCACCTCCGGCAAGTACATCACCCTGGGTGAGATGACCGACGGCGCCAAGATCGCTGTGGATGCGTCCGGTGTGTTCACCACCGAGCTGGCTGATGCCAACGCTTACGAAGGCATTGTTGTTCCCTATGTTGAGGGCGCAGTGGTGAATGTGGATGGCAACAAGCTTTCTATCCGTGTTCCCAGCAACATTGAGACCGAGACCCGTTACTGTGAGATCTGCCAGGCAGACGCAGAGTGGGGCGCTTGGGACGGTGCTGCTACCTACGGCCACTTCTTCCTGGAAGAGGACATCACTCTGGAAGAAGTTGTGCAGATTCCTGCAGGTGACAGCTTCACCCTGGATCTGGCAGGCCATAAGGTCATCAACGAGGCTACCAGAACATTCTATATCTACGGTGACATGAAGGTCATGGACTCCGCTACCGGCGGTGAGATCCAGGGCGCTTCCACCGGTGATGAAATGCTGGGCGGTGTCATCCGTGTTAACGGCGGTAACTTTGATCTGTACAGCGGTACACTCCGCTACATTGGCACCTCTGTCAAGCAGGGCGGTGTTCTGTACATGCAGTCCGGCGCTACCGCAAACCTCCGTGGCGGTGTGCTCACCGACGGTATTTCCACCGAGCGTGGTGGTAACATCACCGTCAACAGCGGCTACCTGACCATTTCCGGCGCTACGGTGCAGAACGGTACTGCCAACAGCTCCAACGCCAACGGCGGTGGTAACATCTTCGTCCTGGGCGACGGTGTTATTGATATCACCGGCGGTAAGGTCGTAGGTGGCTACACTACCAAGACCGGCGGTAACATCCTGGTTGGTACCGGTACTCTGAAGGTCTCCGGCGGCGAGATCTCCGGCGGCGATTCCAAGGGTTCCGCAAAGAACGTCTTCCTGTACTACAGCGAGAGTAACGCTGAGATCACCGGCGGTACCATTGAGACTCTGTACTATAAGGATGCTGAATCCGTCAAGATGTCCGGTAATCCCGTCATCGGCTGCATGGATATTGCTGCCGGCAAGCTCATTGAGCTGGGCGAGATGACCGAGGGTGCAAACGTTAAGGTTTCTGCTACCGAGGTATTCACCACCGCATTTGACGGTGCTGCGCTGATCGCAGAGAAGGGTTATATCTCTGCTTACTCCGTTTCCAAGGTCGTCTCTGTGGTTGATAACCAGCTGGCAGTGACAGATCCTGTTGTTGAGCCCGATCCCTCTGATCCTTCCGATCCTTCCGATGAGGAAGAGACCGCAATGTGCCAGCACTGTAACACCGAAGTAGTCTGGGCTGCCTGGAACGGCACTGCAACCGACGGTCACTTCTACCTGAACGAGACTATGAATGTCACGGCAATTGTTAATGTTCCTGCCGGCGATGTGCTGGTGCTGGATCTCCGTGGCAAGGCATTCAACAACACTGCAACCAGAGCCTTCTATGTTTACGGCGAGCTGGCTATTATGGATACCGTTGGCGGCGGTGAGGTTACCGGTTGCGGTTCCACTTCGGACACTGTTGGTGGCGTTATCCGTGTCAATGGTGGCAAGTTTGATTTGTACAGCGGTACAGTCCGCTACACCGGTACAAGTGCAAAACAGGGCGGCGTCCTGTATATGCAGAACGCAGCAACTGTAAATCTCCGTGGTGGTGTCATCGCTGACGGCATTACCACCGAGCGTGGCGGTAACATCTACGTTGCCGGCGGCAGCCTGACTGTTTGCGGCGCTACTGTGCAGAACGGTACTGCTATCAGCACCAACGCCAACGGCGGCGGTAACATCTTCGCACTGGGCTCTTCCACTGTGACCATTTCCGACGGTAAGGTCATTGACGGTTATACCTCCAAGACCGGCGGTAATATCTGTGTCGGTACAGCTACCCTGATCGTCACCGGCGGTGAGATCTCCGGCGGTAAGGCAGACAAGGCAGCGGACAATGTTTACGTTTACTACAACGTGGGCAGTAACGCTGAAATTACCGGCGGTAACATCGAGAGCCTGCATTATGCCGCTTCCATTGATCCCATGAAACTTTCCGGCAACCCTGTGATCGGCAGCCTGTATATTGCCAGCGGCAAGGTGATTGAACTGGGTCAGCTGACCGAGGGCGCAAAGATCCAGGCTCGTGGTGAGGGCGTCTTCACCCTGGACAGCGATTACGCAGAGGAGGCTCTGGAGAAGGGCTATATCTACGGCACTGCACGTCAGGTCGTGGAACTGGACGGCAAAAAGCTGGTTATTGACAGCTTTGCAGAGCAGCTGCTGTGCCAGCACTGCAATGCCTCCATCAACTGGTCTGCCTGGGACGGCGCTGCTACCGACGGTCACTTCTACCTGACCGCTGATGTGGCGCTGACCGAAGAACTGACACTTGAAGCGTCCCACACCCTGGTGCTGGATCTGAACGGCTACAACATTACATCCGCTGCAAGAGTATTCAGCCAGAAGGCCGGTTCTCTGCTGGCAATCACAGACTCTGTGGGCAACGGTAAGGTTATTGGTAAGGGTGTAGCTGCCAAGAATGGCGGCGTTATCTCCATCACCGATGCTACCTTCCACTTGTACGGCGGCACCATGGCGCTGGCAGCTGACAATAATGGCGTAAACCGTGGCGGCGTCATGGTTACTACCGGTACAACTGCCAATGTCACTCTGCACGGCGGTGTGATTGAAAACGGTGTCACCACCGAGCGTGGCGGTAACATCTACGTTGGCGGCGGCAGCCTGACTATTTGCGGCGCAACTGTGCAGAACGGTACTGCTATCAGCACCAATGCCAACGGCGGCGGTAACATCTTCGCACTGGGCTCTTCCACCGTGACCGTTTCTGACGGTAAGGTCATTGGCGGTTATACCTCCAAGACCGGCGGTAATATCTGTGTCGGTACAGCTACCCTGATCGTCACCGGCGGTGAGATCTCCGGCGGTAAGGCAGACAAGGCAGCGGACAATGTTTACGTCTACTACAATGTGGGCAGTAACGCTGAAATTACCGGCGGTAACATCGAGAGCCTGACTTACACAGATTCTGTGAATCCCGTAGAGATTTCCGGAAATCCTGTCATCGGCCTGCTGGAGATCGCTTCCGGCAAGACCATCGTGCTGGGCGAGCTGACTGAGGGCGCTGACATCACCGTAAACGGTGAGGGCGTGTTCACCACTGCTCACGAGCATGCAGCTGACTATGTGGCAGCCGGCTGGCTGAAGGCTGTGGAAGGCAAGACTTTGGATGTGGCAGACAATGCCGTGTCCATCGCCGCTGTCCAGACCATGAGCTTCATCAAGAGACTGCTGGCAGCAATTTTCTAAATGAGCCAACGGGGCAGATCTTCGGATCTGCCCCGTTTTTATTGGTTGGCGCTACTTGTGATGAAAAGCGCAATGCCTTTGTTGACAAACTTACAAAAAATGCTATACTGTATAAGGTTTCGGAAAGGAAGTATGGCTATGAAAATTGCAGTTACCTATGAAGCCGGTATTGTGTTCCAGCATTTTGGACACACAGCGGCTTTTAAAATTTACGAAGCAGAGAACGGGGAAGTGAAGAATGACTGGGTGGTAGATACCGCAGGACACGGTCACGGCGCATTGGCAGGCTTTTTGCAGAACCTGGGCGTAAACATTCTCATTTGCGGCGGCATCGGCGGTGGCGCACAGGCGGCGCTGAAAAATGCCGGTATTCAATTCTACGGCGGTGTCCACGGAGATGCAGACGATGTGGTGCTGGATTACCTGAACGGCACACTGCGTTACAATCCCTGCGTGCAGTGCAACCACCACGGACATGATCACAATTGCGGCGGCAATTGCGGTCAGTAAGGAGAGACTATGAAACACGATTATAAGAAGCTGTGGCCTCTGTTTTTGACCTTTTTCAAAATCGGCGGCTTTACCTTCGGCGGCGGTTATGCCATGATCCCCCTGATCCAGAAGGAGACGGTGGAGAATAAAAAGTGGATCACCGATGATGATATTCTGGAGATCATCGCCATTGCAGAGTCCACCCCCGGCCCGGTGGCCATCAACTCTGCTACCTTCGTGGGCTATAAAACCTGCGGCTTTTTAGGCGCAGTGTGCGCCACTCTGGGTGTGGTGCTGCCCTCCTTTGTGATCATCCTGGCCATCTCCTATGTGCTGGAGGCATTCCAGGAGATCAAGGCTGTGCAGTACGCTTTCAACGGCATCCGTGCCGGTGTGCTGGCACTGCTGGTGAAAGCGCTTTGGACAATGTATAAGAAGAGTCCCAAGGGCTGGGCTGCTTACATTGTTATGGCTGTTGCCTTTGTGCTGACCGCTATTTTGAAGGTCAATGTGCTGTTTGTCATTGTTTTCTGCGCCGTCTTCGGTCTTATTACCGCAAGTCTTGTGAAGAAGGAGGCAGAAAAATGATTTATCTGGAACTGTTTTACACCTTCTTTATGATCGGCGCCTTTACCTTTGGCGGTGGCTATGCCATGCTGCCGCTGATCCAGGAGCAGGTGGCTGCCCGTTGGAGCGACGTGATCTCCTCCGAGGCGATGATCAACTTCATTGCTGTCAGCGAATCCACCCCCGGTCCCTTTGCGGTGAATATGGCCACCTACATCGGTTCTCAGATGGGCGGTGTGTTCGGCTCTGTGTGCGCCACCCTGGGTGTGGTTATGCCCAGCTTTATCATTATTCTTATTGTGGCGCAGTGCTACGAGAAGTTTAAGACCAACCGCATCGTCAAGGGCTGCATGTCCGGCCTGAAGCCTGCGGTCGTGGGTCTGATCGGCAATGCCCTGGTGAATGTGTTTGTGACCATTTTCTTCCCCGCAGGCTTTACCCTTGCGGTGTTCAAGGACATTACGCTGTACCTCTATGCCGCCATCTTTGCAGCCATGACGGTGCTGGCCTTCAAGAAGGTTCACCCCATCCTGATCATCTGCATTTCTGCGGCGCTGGGCATCGCCATCGGCTATCTTTTATAATGATTCAAGGAGGCTTTTTAGCCTCCTTGTTTTCGTCTATACATTATAAAAAAGAAAAAGGTTGAAAATTCATTCATATTTGCTATAATATAGGGTATCATCCGAAAGTATACGTTTTGGGAAAGGTGGGCACCGCTGTGGCATCAAGGAAAAAATCCAGGCAAATGAGTCCGACGAAAATCATTGCCATGACCTTTGGCTTAATTATTTTGCTGGGCACGCTGCTGCTGCTTTTGCCCTTTGCTTCCCGTGACGGACAGTCCGCAGGCTTGCTGACGGCGCTGTTCACCGCAACCTCCTCCACCTGCGTTACGGGACTGATCCTGGTGGACACCTGGACACAGTGGAGCGGCTTCGGTCAGCTGGTGATCCTCTGCCTGATTGAGATCGGCGGTCTTGGCTTTATGTCCGCTGCCTCCCTGGTGATCTTTGCCATTCGGAAAAAGGTAGGTCTGCGGCAGCGTATGCTTATGGCGCAGGCACTGAGCGTCAACGAAATGGAAGGCGTTGTGAGACTGCAGAAATGGGTGCTGCTGGGTAGCCTGATCATTCAGCTTACCGGCGCCATGATCCTGTTCCTGCGCTTCCTGCCGGACTACGGTGTGTGGCAGTCTGTAAAGTGGAGCGTATTCCATGCGATTTCTGCCTTCTGCAATGCCGGCTTTGATATTACGGGCAATGTTGCGCCCGGCGCAAACCTTATTGTTTTCAACCAGGATCCCGTGGTGATGATCACGGTGATGGCGCTGGTTGTGTTGGGCGGTCTTGGCTTCTTCGTTTGGGAAGAGGTGGCAACTGTCCGCAGCTTTAAAAAATTCAGCGTGTATACCAAGCTGGTGCTTTTGACAACAGCGGTGCTGCTGCTGGGCGGCACGGTGCTGTATGCAGTGCTGGAGTGGAACAATCCTGCTACCCTGGGCGGCATGGACATCCCCCGAAAGCTGCTGAACGCAGCCTTCCAGTCTGTGACAGTGCGCACCGCCGGCTTCACCGGTGTGGATCAGGCCGCGCTCACAGAGGGCAGCAAGGCGGTCAGTATTTTCCTTATGTTTATCGGCGGCTCCTCCGGCTCCACTGCCGGCGGCATCAAAACCGTGACGGTGCTGGTGCTGGTGCTGTTCGTGCTGGCAAGGGCAAGAGGCAAAAGCACGGTCACCGTATTCAAGCGTACTGTGCCTCATGAGAAGATCATGGATGCTGCCACCATCGTCTCCATCGTGGTGGGACTTGCCATGGCAGGCGCTGTGGTTATTTGCGCCACATCCCCGGTCTCCTTTACCGATGCCCTTTATGAAACCGCTTCCGCACTGGCAACGGTGGGCATCACCGCCGGTGTGACACCCAATCTGCACCTGGTGGCAAAGCTGATGATCATTGTCTTTATGTATTTCGGTCGTGTGGGTATTCTTACCATCAGCCTTGGCTTCCTTATGGGGGATAAGGCCACTGAGCGGATCCGCTATGCAGATACAAATCTCTTGATTGGATAAGGAGTGTAGCTATGAAATCCTTTATTGTGATCGGTTTGGGTCGCTTCGGCAGCGAAGCGGCAAGAAGTCTTTGCAGACAGGGCTGTGAGGTGCTGGCTGTGGATGTGAGTAGTGACCTGGTGCAGCAGATCAGTGAGGATGTGACCCAGGCGGTGGTGGCAGATGCCCGTGACAAGGAGGTACTGCGTGCCCTGGATGCCGGCAGCTTTGACTGCGGTATCGTTGCCATCGGTGACAGCCTGGCAGACTCCGTGCTGGCAACGCTGAACCTGAAGGAGCTGGATGTGCCTTATATCGTCTGTAAGGCCTATGACGAGACCCATACCCAGGTGCTGAAGAAGCTGGGCGCCGATAAGGTGGTCATTCCCGAAAAAGAGCAGGCAGAGCGCCTGGCGAAGAGCCTTTCCTCCACCAATGCCCTGGACTACATTGAGTTGTCCGAGGATTACGGTATTATTGAGATCCCGGCGCCTGCAAAGTGGAGCGGCAAGAGCCTTATTGAACTGAATGTCCGGGCAAAGCTGGGCGTGAACATCCTGGCTGTGAAGCGTGGAGAGGATATCACCGTGTCCCCGGCAGCAGATTTTTGCATTGCCTCCGGCGATGTTCTTGTGGTGCTGGGTGATACGGCTGCCCTGAAGGCCATTCAGAAGCTATGACAGAGCAGAGAATAACTGCGCGGAAAAATCCGCTGATCCAGCAGGTTCGTCGCCTGCTGACCTCCCGAAAAGACCGTGAAGCGGAGGGCTTATTTGTTGCCGACGGCACAAAGCTTCTGCAGGAAGCGGTGAAATGGTGGGACGGTCTTGAGACGGTCATTTTGACAGACGGTGTGGAGGCAGCGCTTCCGGAGTATGTGCGTGTGGTGCGTGTACCGGGGGACGTGATGGAATATGTGTCTCCCATGAAATCCCCCCAGGGTGCGCTGTTTATCTGCCGTCTGCCCGGGGAAGAGGCTTTTCAGCCGAAGCCGGGTATGCTGCTGCTGGACGGCTTGCAGGACCCCGGGAATCTGGGAACGGTCCTGCGTACCGCCGATGCTTTAAATGTCCCGGTGGCGCTGCTGGAGGGCTGTGCTGACCCCTTCAGCCATAAAGTTGTGCGTTCCTCCATGGGCGCAGTTTTTCGTATGCCTATCCCCAGAATCACCTGGGCGGCAGCAAAGGAAGCCTTTGGAGAGAAAAATATCCCCGTAGCGGTGACGGCGCTGTCCGACCGTGCAAAGGATATCCGGGAAGCGGATATCGGCACTATGGCAGTGGTCATCGGTAGCGAGGGGCAGGGTGTGCGCCGTGAGATCCTGGCGGAAGCCCAGGCGGAGCTGATCATCCCTATGAACAGCCGCTGCGAGTCCCTGAATGCGGCAGTGGCAGCCACCATTGTTATGTGGCAAATGCAAAAATAAAGAGAATCGGGTGATGGAAATGTTGGAATACTGGGTTTGGTTTGCGCTGTCCAAGGCGCTGACCCTGCGCGGCAAGCTGGAGCTGCTGAAAACCTATTCCGACCCCGAGGATATTTACAATGCCGACACACCGCTATCCCAGGACAAGGATCTGAAGGAAGCGCAGACGGTGGTCAATAAGTGCCGGCGGCTGAACATTGAGATCATCACCATGTCGGATGTGCGCTATCCTCAGCGGCTGAAGAATATTTCCGACCCACCCCTTCTTTTATATTGTAAAGGAACGATGCCGGACACAGAGACTACGCCGCTTATTGGTGTGGTAGGCACACGGAAGGCAACGGCTTACGGCATGGAAACAGCGGAAAAGCTTGCCGGACAGATCGCTGCCTGCGGCGGCATCGTAATCTCCGGCGGCGCTGCCGGTATTGACAGCAGCGCCATTCACGGCGCAACCCTTCAGGGTGGGCCGGTGATCGCCGTGCTGGGCTGCGGTGTGGATATCGTCTATCCCAGAACCAACCGTCGGCTTTTTATGGACGTGGAGGAAAACGGCTGCCTGCTTTCGGAGTACCCACCGGGCACACCGCCCTTGCAGTGGCAGTTTCCCCAGCGTAACCGCATTATCAGCGGCATGAGCGACGGTGTGCTGCTGGTGGAAGCACCGGAGAAAAGCGGCGCTCTGATCACCGCAAGAAACGCCATTTCCGAAAACCGGGACGTGTACGTTGTCCCCGGTAACATTGACCTGCCCAGCTTCAAGGGCAGCAACAGCCTCCTGCAGGAGGGCGCTACCATCGCCTTTTCCGGCTGGGATACGCTGAAAAATTACGCAGACCGCTACCCGGGGATCCGGCAGCAGAATGCGAAAGAAAACAAGGAAAAAACCGTGCCTGCTGCTCCCGTGACAGCAGCGCCCGACAAAAAAGTTGTTGACAAGGCAGACACAAAACCTTATAGTGTGTGCGTTGACGATTATAAAAAGGACACGGCGGCAGCTTCCAATGAGGAGGAGCAGCGCCTGCTGTCCTTACTTGACCGCAAAGCCGTACCCATTGATGACGTGGCGGCAGCTGTGGGTCAGCCTACCGGCAGTGTGCTTCGGACACTGACGAAAATGGCAATGCGGGGGCTTGTGATCATGCACCCCGGAAAATTAGTATCACGGAAATAACCGTTGTGGAGGAATATATGTCGAATCTTGTGATCGTGGAGTCTCCTTCCAAGGCAAAGACCATCGGAAGATATTTGGGCGGCGACTATATCGTGAAGGCCAGCATGGGGCACCTGCGGGACCTGCCCAAGAGCACCATGGGTGTGGATATTGAAAACGGCTTTGTGCCGGAGTATGTGCCTATGGAGGCAAAGTCTGAAATCATTTCCGAGCTGCGCAAAGCAGCCAAGAGTGCGGAAATGGTTTACCTGGCAACTGACCCGGACCGTGAGGGTGAAGCCATCTCCTGGCATCTGAAGGAGCTTTTGAAGCTGCCCGACAGCAAGTCCTGCCGTGTGACCTTTAACGAGATCACACAGAAGGTGGTCGTGGAGGCAATTCAAAATCCCAGAAGCATTGACAGCAACCTGGTGGATGCCCAGCAGGCACGCCGTGTGCTGGACCGTATTGTGGGCTACCAGCTGTCTCCGCTGCTGTGGAAGAAGGTGCGCCGTGGTCTGTCTGCAGGCCGTGTGCAGTCTGTGGCTACCCGTCTTGTGGTGGACAGAGAAAACGAGATCCGCAGCTTTATTCCCAAGGAATACTGGTCTTTGCAGGTAACGCTGGATCTTTTGGAGAAGCCCGGCTCCTTTGTTGCCAACTATTTTGGCGAGAGCAAGAAGCGTGAGCTGGAAAACGAGACCCAGGTGGACGAAATTATCCGTGACATCACCGGTCAGACGTTTACCGTCACCGGTGTAAAGCGTGCAAAGAAGAACCGCAATCCTGCGCCTCCCTTTACCACCTCCACCTTGCAGCAGGAGGCTTCCCGTAAGCTGAACATGACCCCCAAGCGTACCATGGTCATTGCCCAGCAGCTGTACGAGGGTGTGGATGTGGCAGGTATCGGTGTCACCGGTCTTATCACCTACATGCGTACCGACTCTCTGCGCCTCAGTGATGAAGCCATGGCAGCCGCTGCCAAGGAGATCAGAAGCCGCTACGGCGATGCTTACTACTACGGAAAATTCCGTACCTACAAAACAAAATCCGGCGCGCAGGATGCGCACGAGGCGATCCGTCCCACCCATGCAGAGCTGGATCCCGATTCCATCCAGGGCAGCCTGACAAAAGAGCAGTACCGTCTGTATAAGCTGATCTGGAGCCGCTTCCTGGCTTCCCAGATGGCAAATGCAGTGTACGATACCGTGGCAATCGACACCCAGTGCAAGGGTCATATTTTCCGCAGCACCCACCAGAGCCTGCTGTTCCCCGGCTTCATTGCCGTTTACGAAGAGGGAAGAGACGATGAGGCAGAGGTGGTGTCCTCTCCGCTGCCGGAACTGCAGGAGGGCGACCGTGCCGGACTGCGTGATGTGAAGAAGGAGCAGCATTTCACCCAGCCGCCTGCCCGTTATACGGAGGCTACCCTGGTGAAGGCCATGGAAGAAAAGGGTGTGGGACGTCCTTCTACCTACGCTACCATCGTGTCCACCATCCAGGACCGGGAGTATGTGAACAAAGAGGATAAGCGCCTTGTGCCCACCGCCCTTGGCGAGGTGGTCACCGGTCTTATGCTGGAGCGCTTCCGGGATATTATTGACGTGGAATTTACCGCCAATATGGAGACACAGCTGGACGAGGTGGAAGCAGGACAGAGAAAGTGGAAGGATGTGCTTTCCGCCTTCTATGCAGACTTCCATCAGGAAATGCTGGATGCAGAAGCCGCCCTGGAAGGCGTGCGCATCAAAGTGCCCGATGAGGTCACCCAGGAGATCTGCGAGGAATGCGGTCGGAACATGGTGGTGAAGATCGGTCGCTTCGGCAAGTTCCTTGCCTGCCCCGGCTTCCCCGAGTGTACCAATACAAAGCCCATTGTGGAGAAAATGCCCGGTCGCTGCCCCAAGTGCGCAAGCACCATTTTGAAGCGTAAGTCCAAGCGTGGCTATGCATACTATGGCTGTGAGCGTGGCGCAGAGTGCGGCTTCATGACCTGGGACGTACCCACCGCAGAGGATTGCAAGACCTGCGGACAGACAATGTTCAAAAAGTCCGGCAGAGGTCGTCAAAAGACCTTCTGCGTCAACGAAGGCTGTCCCGACTTCCTGCCCGAGGACAAGCGTGGCTACTATAAGAAGCCGGATGCAAACGGTGAGGCGGCCGCTGCAGAAGAGAAGGGCGCAAAGAAGACCGCCAAAAAGACAGCAAAGAAGACCACTAAAAAGACAACGACCAGGAAAGCAGGAGGCAAGAAGGCATGATGACGGTTAAAGTGATCGGCGCCGGTCTTGCCGGTTCCGAAGCAGCCTGGCAGCTTGCCCAGCGTGGCATTTCCGTAGAGCTGATCGAGATGAAGCCGCTGAAGAAAACCCCTGCCCACCACGTGGACACCTTTGCAGAGCTGGTTTGCTCCAATTCCCTGCGTGGTGACAGATTGGAAAATGCAGTGGGTCTTTTGAAGGAAGAGCTGCGCCGCATGGGCAGCCTGATCATGGAATGTGCCGAGGCCACCCGTGTGGAGGCCGGCGGCTGTCTGGCAGTTGACCGCCAGGGCTTTTCCGATTTGGTTACGGAAAAAATCAAAAACCATCCCAATATCACCGTCACAGCCCAGGAGGTGACCCAGGTGCCGGAAGGCCCTGTGATCATTGCCACGGGCCCGTTGACCTCCGACAGCCTTTCCAAGGCCATCGGTGAATACTTTGGCGCAGATTACCTCCATTTCTTTGATGCCGCCGCACCCCTGGTGACTGCGGAATCTGTGGACATGGAAAAGGCCTGGTGGCAGTCCCGGTATGACCGTGGCACCCCGGACTATATCAACTGCGCCATGAACAAGGAAGAGTACGATGCTTTTATTGCGGAGCTGATCGCCGCAGAGGAGGCGGAGGTGCACGGCTTTGAGGATAAGCGTGTGTTTGAGGGCTGCATGCCCGTTGAGGTCATGGCACGCCGTGGCCATGAGACACTGCGCTTTGGCCCGTTGAAGCCCGTGGGACTTACTGACCCGGCAACGGGACGTGAGCCCTACGCAGTGGTGCAGCTGCGCCAGGACAATGCAGTGAAGACGGTGTTTAACCTGGTAGGCTTCCAGACGCATTTGAAATTCCCGGAGCAGAAGCGTGTGTTCTCCATGATCCCGGCGCTGAAAAATGCGGAGTTTGTCCGCTACGGCGTGATGCATCAGAACACCTTCCTCCAGTCTCCCAAGCTTCTTGACCGCTTCTATGCGGACAGACGGAATCCTCTGGTGGCCTTTGCCGGACAGATGACCGGTGTGGAGGGCTACGTGGAGAGCGCCGCCTCCGGCTTCCTGGCAGCAGTTGCCATGGCAGCCAAGGTGCAGGGAAGAGAGCCGGTGGAATTCCCACAGGAGACTGCCATTGGCGCTTTGGGTCTGTACATCAGCGACGAACGGGTGGAAAATTTCCAGCCCATGAACGTGAATTTCAGCATTATTACACCGCTGCAGCAGCGGATCCGCAAAAAGGCGGAGAAAAACCTTGCCCTGGCAAATCGGTCCTTGGAGATCATTGACAAGCTGGTAGCTGAGGGCATTTAAAGAGAAAGAGGTGCGTACAATGAAGATCATTCTGGATGCCATGGGAGGCGACAATGCGCCGGCAGCACCGGTGCTGGGCGCCCTGCAGGCAGTGAAGGATTTTGGAGCGCAGATCACCCTGGTGGGTAAGGTAGAGAAAATTCTTGAGGTCATGCGTGAGAACGGATACACAGACCTCCCGGAGGGTCTGGAGATCGCCAATGCAGAGGAGATCGTGGATATGCACGATGATCCTGCCCGTGTGATCCAAAGAAAGAAGGATTCCTCCATGGTGGTGGGTCTGAAGCTGCTGGCAGAGGGGCAGGGCGATGCCATGGTATCTGCAGGCAGCACCGGCGCACTGCTCACCGGCGCAACGCTGCTTGTGAAGCGTGTGAAGGGCATCCGCAGAGCTGCCATGGGTCCCGTTATGCCCAATAAGGCAGGCGGCAAGACCGTGATCCTGGATTGCGGCGCCAACGCAGAGTGTACACCGGAATTTTTGCTGCAGTTTGGCATTGTTGGCTCTCTGTATGCAAAGAAATACTTAAATGTTGCAACCCCCAAGGTGGGACTTCTGAACATCGGCACCGAGGATACCAAGGGCACTGACCTGCAGAAGCAGGCGCATGCGCTGCTCACCGATGCCGCTGCCCAAGGTCTTATCAACTTTGTGGGCAACGTGGAGGCACGTGACGTGCCTTTGGGCGCAGTGGATGTGGTGGTCTGTGATGGCTTTGCCGGCAATGTGCTGCTGAAGTCCATTGAAGGCACTGCCATGTTCATGGGCAGCCTGATGAAGCATAAGATTTTCAAGAGAAACATCTTCTCCGCGTTGGGCTATCTGTTCTGCAAGCCCGGTGTGGATGAGGTCATGAAGATGATGGATTATCGTGAGATCGGCGGCACCCAGTTTTTGGGTATCAAGAAGCCGGTGATCAAAGCCCACGGTTCCTCCGATGCCCTGGCATTCCGCAATGCTGTGCGCCAGGCAATGTCTGCTGCGGAAAGCGATATCTCTGCAGAGCTGGAGCAGGCGCTTTCTATGATTAAGGAGAGCAGCGATGATTAAGGATCTGGAAGCGGCCATCGGTTACCGCTTTAAAAACATCACCCTTTTGCAAAATGCGCTGACACATTCTTCCTATGCCAACGAGTATTGGCATAACAGCCTTATGAGCAACGAACGGCTGGAGTTTTTGGGAGATTCCATTTTGGGTATGGTGGTGGCAGAGCATCTGTACCGCAATTTCCCCGACAGACCTGAGGGTGAGCTGACCCGTATGCGTGCGGACATGGTCTGCGAGCAGGCGCTGGCAAAGGTGGCTGACCGGCTGGGGCTGGGTGGACACCTGCTGCTGGGTCACGGTGAAGAGCAGGGTGGCGGCAGAAGCCGTGCATCTATTCTGGCAGATGCTGTGGAGTCTGTGATCGCTGCCGTGTTCATTGACGGTGGTATGGAACCTGCCAAGCACTTTGTGGAGTCCTTTGTGCTTTGCAATGTGCCGGTGACCAAGCTGAAGAACGCAGATTACAAGACTGCCCTTCAGGAGCTGGTGCAGCAAAAGAAGAACCAGGTCATCACCTACACCCTGGTAGGGGAGTCCGGCCCGGATCACAACAAGCAATTTGTTGCCGCTGTGAGCCTCAACGGTAAAAAGCTGGGTGAAGGCACCGGCAGCAGCAAAAAGCGTGCGGAGCAGGAAGCTGCCCGTATTGCCCTGGAGCTGCTGACAAAAGAAAAATAAGGGAAAAATCCAAGTTTTTCCATTGGAAAACACCAATTGTTCCGAATATTCAGGTCTTGCCAAAACTAACACACATTTGTATAAATGTTTCGCTATTTGTGGCATAAGCTAAAGTGCTTGCAATTGTAAAAGGTTGACGCTATAATAGCCATAGTGTGGTTTGGCGAAAGGAGATAGAGATATGCAGCCAGTGAACAACACACCGGAAACGGAAAAAGAATATGTTAAGCCTGAGGAAAAGCCGGTTTACGATTTCTTTAAGCGTGTTTTTGACCTTGTGATGGCAAGCTTTGCCCTGGTGGTTCTCAGCCCTGTCTTTTTGATCACTGCCATTGCGATCAAGTGCGAGGATGGCGGCGACATTATTTATTCCCAGACCCGACTGACAAAGGACGGCAAGGAATTTACCATGTACAAGTTCCGCTCCATGTGTCCCGATGCGGACAAGAAGCTGGATGACCTTATGAAGTACAATGAGGTGAAGGGTCCTGCTTTTAAAATGGAGGATGATCCCCGTGTTACCAAGGTGGGTCATATTATCCGTAAGACCAGCATTGACGAGCTGCCCCAGCTGGTGAACATTCTCATGGGCGATATGACCATTATCGGACCCCGTCCTCCGCTGCCCCGTGAGGTTGCCCAGTACACACCTTACCAGCTGCACCGCCTGGACGTGAAGACCGGCCTTGCCTGCTACCACGAGTGCGAGGGTCGCAGCGACGATAAGGATTTTGACAAGTGGGTGGAGTCTGACCTTCGTTACATCCGTGAGCGCAGCATGCTCACCGACCTGAAGGTGATCTTCAAGACCATCAAAGTTGTCCTTACCGGCAAGGGTGCCATGTAAAATAATAAACCGCAGGAAGCGTTTAACGCCTCCTGCGGTATTTCTTTTGCGGTTATACCATGGTTTTGGGATCCAGGATCTTCTGAATTTCCTCTTCGGGAAGAATTGCCTTTTCCCGCAGCACCTCACGGACGGAAGCGCCGGTGGCAATGGCCTTCTTGGCAATGTCCGCAGCCTCTGCGTAGCCCACAATGGGACAGATGGCGGTGATCACACCCACAGAACCCTCCACCAGCTCACGGCAGCGGTCTTTGTTGGCGGTGATGCCCACAAGGCAGTTCTTGGTCATGGTGTCCATGGCGCCGGTAAGGGCAACAATGGACTCGTACAGCTTGTGATACAGCACCGGCTCTGCATAGTTCAGCTCCAGCTGACCGGCTTCCGCTGCCATGGTGATGCACATGTCATTGCCCATGATGCAGAAGGCAGCCTGACTCATGACCTCGGGGATCACAGGATTCACTTTGCCGGGCATGATGGAAGAGCCGTTCTGCATGGGAGGCAGATTGATCTCACCGAAGCCGCAGCGAGGGCCGGAGGACATCAGACGCAGATCGTTTGCCATTTTGGAGCAGGAGATGGCGCAGGTCTTCAAAGAAGAGGACACGTAAGCAAAGCTGTCCAGGTTCTGCGTGCCGTCTACAAGATCCGTTGCCTTTTTCAGGGGCAGTCCGCAGATCTCGGAGAGGGTAGGGGCAAGGGATGCCACGTAAACCGGGTCAGCGTTGAGGGAGGTGCCGATGGCAGTGCCGCCCAGGTTGATGGTGTACATCTCCTTCAGGGCATTGTTCATCCGCTTCAGGTCACGGCTGAGTGCGGCAGCGTAAGCGCCGAATTCGTCGCCCAGGCGAATGGGGACAGCATCCTGCATCTGGGTGCGACCCATTTTGATGACCTTGTGGAATTCCCGTTCTTTGCTTTGCAGGCAGCTGTGCATGGTTTTGGCAGTGTCAATGCACTTGAGCAGCAGCTTTGCGGCGGTGAGCTTGGCAGCGGTGGGGATCACGTCGTTGGTGGATTGGGCGCGGTTTACATGATCGTTGGGATGCACAATGGAATAATCGCCCTTTTTGCCGCCCAGAAGCTCAATGGCACGGTTGGCGATCACCTCGTTGGCATTCATGTTGGCAGTTGTACCGGCGCCACCCTGGATGGGGTCGCAGATAAACTGGTCGTGGAGCTTGCCGGCAATGATCTCGTCGCAGGCGGTCACAATGGCTTTGAACCGCTTGCCGTCCAGCTGACCCACAGCGTGGTTGCAGATGGCGCAGGCCTTTTTGATCTGTGCCAGGGAAATGATAAATTCAGGACGCAGCTGCTGACCGGTGATCTGAAAATTTTCACAGCCACGGAGGGACTGCACACCGTAATAGGCATCTACGGGGACTTCTTTAACACCAATGGAATCCTTCTCCAAACGATACATATTGCAACAAACCTTTCATAAAGTGAATAGCATGACGGATTACTTGCAAAATTGTATCATATATTCTTGGAAAATGCAAGAGGAAATGCAAAAAGAATTTTATGTGCAAGGAAACTTGCAAAATGCGACCGATCAGCCCATACCCATCGGGGTGTGGGAAAAGAGGCGGTTATATCAAAATCTTATGAAATCGTATATAAATATTATGAAATTCTGCGGTATGCTTGACTATTATTTTTGGATTTAGTATTATGAAAGAAAAAAACGGAAAGAAGGACTTTTTATGAAAAATTGCAATGTTCGTGACTACGGCGCCGTGGGTGACGGTGTTACCCTGGATACCAAGGCGATTCAGGCGGCGATTGATGACTGCTCTGCCAACGGCGGTGGACGTGTGATCCTGGAGGGCGGTAAGTTCCTTACCGGCCGTATTGATATGAAAAACGGTGTTGACCTGCACATTGAGCGTGACGGCATGCTGCTGGGCTCTACCGACGTAAACGATTTCCCGGAAATCGTCACAGATTTCTGGCGCACTGAGTATGCCCCCAGATTTAACAGACGCTGCTTTATTTACGCAGAGGGCTGCGAGGATATTGCGATCACCGGCCGTGGCAAGATCGATTGCCAGGGCAGAGCTTACGTCCGTCCCATGACGGAGGAGGAGATCCGTAACCGTCCCAACATGTCTTACCTGCGCCTGCCCATGCCTTTGGCAGAAGGGGAGAAGCCCCTGGATGAAGCCACCACCATGGTTGGCTCTGCGCCCCATCCCCTGGATCCCAGAAGCACCAGCCTTGCGCCTGCCCGTGTGGTGTTCTTCATCGGCTGTAAGAATGTGCTGGTAGAGGATGTGACCATGCAGAATCAGCCTGCCGGCTGGAGCTACTGGATCTGCGACTGCCACAATGTCCATTTTCACAGAGCTTCCATTTTTGCTGCTGTGGATATGCCCAACAATGACGGTATTCACATCAACTGCTGCACCAATGTGACTGTGTCCGATTGTAACATCTCCTGCGGCGATGACTGCGTTGTTGTTCGTGCTTACTCCGCACCCTTGCATGAGAACAAGGTGTGCGAGAAGGTGACCGTCACCAACTGTAACTTTACCAGCCATGCCTGCGCTGTGCGCCTGGGCTGGATCAATGACGGCGTAATCCGCAACTGCACCTTCTCCAACCTGAACATCACCGACACCTTCTCCGGCCTCACTGCCTACCTGCCCGGCAATCCTGCGGATGCACGTATGAGCGATGAGGGCTTTGAGGCGACTCTGATTGAGAACATCAGCTTCACCAACATTACCTTTGACCGCAACTACAGCTGTCCCATCCGTGTTGTCATTGCAGAGGACAATCTGTGTGCCGGTATCCGCAATCTGTATTTCAACAATGTCCATGCACGCAGCGGCAAGATGCCCGTGGTGCAGGGACGTGCAGATTGCCATGTGGAGAATATCTACTTCAGCGATTGCCACTTTACCCAGGTTCCTTATGAGGAAATGGGCACCAAGTTCAGCGACCGCCTGGCTCGCTTCGGTGCAAAGCTGGATCCCGTTTCCTTCCGCTATGTTGATAACCTGGTGCTGAATTCCACCAGCTTTACCACGCTGTAAAAGAGGGATTTTTATGGAGAAAAGGCGATTTACCAACTGGTGGATCCACTGGGAGGATCTGCACTGGCCCAATCCGGATTCTATGGAGGCGGTGCGCCGGAAGGCGGAAAAATATGCTGAGGCGAATATTACCTCTGCCATTATTTTCGGCTGCCATTTTCGTTGGGATTATCTGCCCTTTTTCACGATTTTACATGATTACCTGGCAACAGTTGCGGAGGAGCTGGGAAAATACGGCATTGAGCTGATTGACCACCACTCCGTCAATCTCATCCACCGCTACAGCTCCGTGGAGGAGATGCGCAGAGTGATGCAGCACTCCGGGCCCCACATTCCCTTCAGCCCCTCCCGTGAGGCGGCAGCTTCCTGGGAGTATAACGGCAAAAAGCTGAACAACTGGCGGATGATTGACACGAAGACCCGTGACATTCTGTGGTTTCCGCAGTATGCCTCCGAGGGCTTCTGTCACCGCAATCCCGAGTTTGCGGAGAGCTACCGTGACTATGCGGTGAAGCTGGTACGGGACACCGGTATCAAGGGTTTGATGGCAGACGATGCCATGTACTATGCCAACATGAATGCCTGCGCCTGCCCTTACTGCCGCCAGGAGCTGAAAAACCGCGCGGGCATTGACCTGCCGCCTATAGAAGACCAAAGCTTTTGGGGCAACTGGGAGAATCCAGCATGGCGCCACTGGATTGATCTTCGCTTTGATGCCACCCGTGATTTCCACAGCGCCCTTCGTGCGGTGCTGCCCCAGGAATTTTTACTTATGAGCTGCGGCGCACCCAGCGCTACAGCCGGCGCTGTGAATTCTGCCTCCGATGCCCGTAAATTTATGGGCGGCTGCAACTACGTGAACCAGGAGTTCAGCGGCAACACACCGCCTTATAAGCATGACCCCGTGACGGTGAATGTACCCTTGTCTGCAAGACTCATCAGCGCCTCCCACCACAGTGCGGCGGCACGGGAAAAGTCTGCCCGTTGCTACGGCACCGGCTATGGTTTTACAGAACCCACTGCCAATATTATTTGGGCGGCCAATAAAATGCTGGATGCAGACTGCCATTTTTCAACATTGAAGGCACGTCTTGGCTTGCCGCAACGCATCCTGAAGACACTCCCGGAAGAGGAGGATGTGATCAAAACTGCCTATACCTTTGAGAAAACCCATCCTTGGCTTTTCAGCGGTGCGCCGGTGGGACAGCTGGGTGTGTATTTCTCCTATGAGACACGAAACCACACCTGCTTCGGTGCGATCAACAAGGGCTACGCCCGGGACTATTCCCACACCCTGAAGCTGCTGTTTAAAGAAGGCATCAGCGCGCACACGGTGTTTGATTTTCCGGAGGATGCCGGAAAGCTGCCTTTTGTCTTGGTACCCAGTCCCGCTGCCATGACAGAAGATGAGATCGCTGCCATGCGGCGGTACGCTGCCCATGGCGGCAAGGTGGTGATCACCGGCCCCAGCGCATTCCCCGGCTGCCGGCACACCTATGATTTACCCACAAAGGCAGACTGCGAGCCCGAAGCTTTCTTCCATACCATTCGTGACGGCGTGTGGGCGCAAGCGCCCAAATGGCTGCTGGAAATGGCAGTGCCGGAGGTGTGCGGCGAAGCTGCCTGGACGGAAATTGAAAAGAACATTTTCTACAATCCTGCCCGTGTGCCTGCTGTGGAAGCAGACATCCTTGCGTACTGCAAGCGTTGGGCAGAGCCCATGCCGGTGCAGGTCTTGCGCCAGGAGGGCTATTATATCACTGCCTTCCGTGGGGAGGACGGCGTGACGCTGCAGCTGCTGGCGGCAGAGTATGACACGGATATTGACCACCACCTGGACGAGATCCGCTACCACCGCAGCCGTGTGAACTACATAAACAAGGTCACACCCATTGGCATCAGCAGGGAATTGGTGCTGCAGACAGAGCGTAAGCCTGAGGTGTATACACCCTTTGCTTCCGGGGAAACAGCGGTTTCTTTGGAAAACGGCGTCTGCACCCTGACACTGCCTCGGGACTGCGCCTATGTGATCCTTCATTTCCCGAAATAAAAAATAGCAGGAAGTCAACGGAAAAAGTTGATTTCCTGCTTTTTTATTGTTATAATTCAATAGATAGGAAGAAGTGCAGGCTTCTTGCTGGAATTCAGTATGAGGGGCTGAGGCTATGACATTTTCGGAAATTGCGGCAATTGTAGGTGTAAAGACCTATCCCGAGGCCATGGAGGCTTATTATGATCCCCAGGACAAAGCGCCTGCCTGCGACATTACTCTGTTTGAACAGCTGCAAAAGGATTATACTATGTTTGGGGATTACTATGACCTGGTGTGTGAGTATGCGCAGAAGGTCAACGAAGACCCTGTCCGCAGCGCATGGGTAAAGACGGCGGTTGCCTTCTGCCGTGCCGGTGATTTTGCCCAGGCAAAGTCTGTTCCCGTGCCGGCATTTGACGGCACGCTTCTGACCAACATGCTGCCGTTCTATATTTTGGCTGCCCAGATACCCGATTCTTTGGCTGAGTACAGAAGAAGAGGCTTCCGTGAGGAGGAACTGGAGGATCATTACAAGGTCTACAGAAACTCTTTGGCAATTGTGGAAAATCACACAGGTCTTCCCGGCACCAACTCCCTTTACTACGGCTGGGACACCCATTTTATCAAAGCGCAGATCTTTGAGATCGGCGGCCTTCAGTATGAGCTGCGGAAGCTGCCCCAGGCTGCCTATTACCTGAAAAACAAAGAGAACGGCCAGGTGCTTCCCGTGATGGCTGCCGGTACCTTCCACGAAAGCGGAAAGCAGGTGCTGGGCTCTGCCGGTTATACCGGGGAGGAGGGCGCCTTTACCTGCGCATTCCGTGAGGACGAGGAAAACTACTATGGCTACGGCTGCCATGACCACGTGGTGGCAAAGACAGAAGAGGCATTCCCCAAGGCACAGTGGGAGATCGCGCTTGCGCCGGGAGAGCCCTGCATGGGCATGCATATTCCCGCAGGTGCGGATATTTCCGTGGCGGCAACAAACCGTTCTATTGAACTTGCAAGAGCCCTGGTAAAGGAGCGCTACCCCGAATTTACCGGCAGACTGGTATACTGCTCCTCCTGGCTGCTGGATCCCGGTCTTACCCGGTTGCTGGGAGAGGAGAGCAAGATCTCCGGCTTCCAGAGATTGTATACACGGCATCCCATCAAGAGCAGCGGCATGCACGTGTTTGGCTTTGTATTCCCGAAAAATTACGGAAGCTTTGATAAGCTTCCCGAAAATACCCGTCTTATGCGCCTTTTGAAACAGCTTTATCTCGGCGGCGGCTACAACTATGCCTTTGCCGGTGTGATATTTTAAGGAGGATAAAAATTATGAATGTTCTGGCAATTTCCAACAGCTTCGGTGATGACGCAAATGCTTACCTGCATCAGATCGCAAGAGCAGGCGGCGAGGTGATCAATGTGGCAACGCTGTACATCGGCGGCTGCACCCTGGACAGACATTATCGCAATCTGCTGGGCAACAAAGAAGCTTACGAACTGCATTTCAACGGTCACAACACCGGCTTTATGGTGTCTATTGAAGAGGCGCTGCTGTCCCGTGAGTGGGATGTGGTGACCATTCAGCAGGGCAGCCGCAAGAGCTACCTTGCGGATGAATATGAACCCTACGCAACGGCTCTGGCAGACTGCATCCGTGAGTGCGCCCCCAAGGCAAAGCTGCTGGTGCATCAGACCTGGGCTTACAAGGAGGGCAGTGACCTGATGCTTACCGTCACTCCCTATGCCACCTTTGATGCCATGTTTGCAGACATTGAGAAGGCTTATGAGATCTGCGCAGATTCCGTAGATGCTGACGGCATGATCCCCGGCGGTAAGCTGATGCAGCAGCTGCTGCACAACGGCATTCCCTGCATCCACAGAGATAACCTGCACGTGACCAAGGGTCTTGGCCGCTATGCACTGGGTCTTCTGTGGTATCGCATGCTCACCGGCGCCTCTGTGGCAGACAATACCTTCTGTGACTTTGATGCACCCGTGACAGCAGAGGAGATGGCACTGGCAAAGAAGCTGGTGGACGGCTTTGAACCCATTGCAATGTAAATTGGAGGGATAATATGCCTTATATCCGAATTGCCTGCGCAGTGCCTGCAGTGGCTGTGGGCAATGTAAAAAAGAACGCAGAGAATATTTGTAAGGCGATGAAGGAAGCAGACAGCAAGCTGACGGATGTGCTGGTATTTCCCGAGCTTGCCCTCACCGGCTATACCTGCGGCGACCTTTTCTTCCAGGAGACATTGCTGCAAGCGGCGATTTCGGGTCTGCAGCAGATCCTGACCTGCTCCCGGGAATGCTCTGCACTGACCGTGGTGGTGGGATTGCCCATCCGCATTGACGGTCAGCTGTACAACTGCGCCGCCGTTGTCAATGACGGCTGCCTCCGTGGTCTTGTGCCCAAGACCTACCTGCCCAATTATAACGAGTATTCCGAAAAGCGCTGGTTTGCAGATGCTTCCCAGATTTGTCAGTACCCCATCCACGTCACAAAGCTGGGGCTGGAAGGGGACTACGATGTGTGCCTGAACACCATGACCCACTACACCCTTGGAAACGGTGTGAAGCTGGGTGTGGAGATCTGTGAGGATCTGTGGGCGCCGGTTGCCCAGTCCTCTGTGCTGGCGCTGGGTGGTGCGGAGATCATCGTAAATCCTGCCGCTTCCAATGAGACCGTTGGTAAGCGTGCTTACCGCAAAGCTACGGTGCAGCACCAGTCTGCTGCCGCCATTTGCGGCTATGCCTTCTGCAGCGCCGGTGCCACAGAGTCTACCCAGGATCTGGTGTTCTCCGGTCACAGCATCATTGCCCAGAACGGAAGGGTGCTGGCAGAAAACGAAGATCTGATCGCCAGCGACTATATGCTCATCTCCGATGTGGATGTGGGCATGCTTCGCAGCGACAGAGCAAGAAAGAACACCTTCCGGGATGCGGCGGCTTACTACGGCGCACAGAACGAGGTGGAAGCATGGGAGGGCAGCTGGCATCCGCTGCGCAGCGACGGCAGCTTGTTCCCTGTGCGGAAATTGGCATTCATTCCCGACACAGAAGCGGAAAGAATGGCACGGTGCAAGGAAATCTTTGCCATTCAGGTGGCAGGCTTGAAGCACCGATTGGAAACCATTAAGACAAAGGCTGTCATCGGCATCTCCGGCGGATTGGATTCTACCCTGGCGCTGCTGGTGGCGGTGGAGGCCATGCGCCAGCTGGGCAGACCTGCCACCGATGTTTACGGTGTCACCATGCCTTGCTTCGGCACCTCTGACCGCACCTATAACAACGCCTGGGAGCTGATGCGGAAGCTGGGTGTTACCGCCAAGGAGATCAACATCCGGGATGCGGTGAGCGTGCATTTCCGTGACATCGGACACGATCCCCATAAGCATGACACTACCTACGAAAATTCCCAGGCACGTGAGCGCACACAGATCCTCATGGATTACGCAGGTGAGGTAGGCGGCATCGTCGTCGGCACCGGCGACCTCAGCGAGCTGGCCCTTGGCTGGTGTACCTACAACGGCGACCACATGAGCATGTACGGTGTTAACGGCGCTGTGCCGAAGACCCTGATCCGCTGGATCATTGATACTGTCTCCCGGGAGGCAACCTTTGCCCCGGCAAGAGAGGTGCTGCTGGATGTGCTGGACACCCCCATCAGTCCCGAGCTGCTGCCTCCGGATGCCAAGGGTAAGATCTCCCAGCAGACGGAAGATATCGTAGGTCCTTATGCGCTGCACGATTTCTTCCTTTACTATGTGCTTCGCTGGGGCTTTACCCCGGAGAAGATATTTAACCTGGCATGCCGTGCCTTCCGTGAGGATTTCTCCCCGGAGACGGTGAAGAAATGGCTGGTGACCTTCTACCGCCGCTTCTTTAGTCAGCAATTCAAGCGTAACTGTCAGCCCGACGGCGTGAAGCTTGGCTCTGTGGGTGTCGGCCCCCGTGGCGACCTGCATATGCCCAGCGATGCCACTGCCGCGCTGTGGCTGGAGGAAGCGGAAAATCTGTAAAACAAAATAGAAAAGCCTTCCCAGGACAAAGCTTTTACGTCCTGTCATTGCGAGACTTGCGAAGCAAGGCGTGGCAATCTCCCTCGTATGATGGGGATTCCCACGGCTGCCTGCGCAGCCTCGGAATGACACATTTGTTGGACTTATCTGCTTGCCTGGGAAGGCTGTATTTTTTAATTGCTTTCTTTTCGTTTGGCAACCGCTTCGTGGGCGGCTTTTTGCAGCATGAGGATCAGTTCTTCGGAGGGGGAGAGCGCCGGGTCATCCATGTACAGAGGTCTGTAGGTGTTGCCGATGCAGCTTTGTCCCGTGAGGATCTCAAACCATACGCAGGCATTCAGGTACTGACCGCCGCCGATATCGCCGTCATGATAGCCGTCACCGGCGTTGTTCTCACCCTTGCCGATACGGGCGCACAGCTTATCATAGCCGTATTCCCGACGCACCAGCTGCCAGGCTTCGCCGGTGTTCACACGCTCCAGGTTCAGTTCCCGGCACACTGCCAGGGCGTAGTCCCGGATCTGCTTTGCATTGGCCTCCTGCTGCTGCAGAGATTCCATCACATAGCCGTTGGTGGCGGTGCCGATCTGATAGGTCCAGGGCTGATGCCACAGATGGCGGCTGTTGGGGAAGCGCTCCTTCAGGTATGCCCAAAGCTCGGTGCGCCAAACCTTGGAAACCTCCAGGTGGGTATCGGCGCCGGCATTTATAATGCGGCCGGTGGACTCCTGCAGGCTGATCACATCCCAATCCTGCTGCTGAAGGCACCACTGGAGATTTACGGGGGCAGTCTTGACTCTGCCGTTTTCGTTGGTGATAAAGTAGTGGTAGTGGGCTTCCTCGGTTTTCCACCAGTTCCAGTGCTTTTCCAGGGGACAGCCGTTATAATACACGTTGCAGATGTTGGCTTTGATGCCCACGGCATCCAGCATGCCGAACAGCTCTTCCACGTAGTAATAGCAGAAGGAGCTGCCGATCATAAGCAAATTCAGCTTTTTCTCCATGTTATGCGTCCTCGTTTCTGTTCGCCACAGCCTGATGGGCTGCTGCCTGGAATTTGGTGACCAGGTCTTCCTCCAAACGGTATTCCACAGCACCCTGGGTGTATACCGGGCGGTAGGTGTTGCCGATGCAGCTTTGACCGGTGAGGCACTCAAACCACACGCTGGCGGTCAGGAACTGTCCGCCGCCCCAATCGCCGTCATGGTAGTAATCGCCCTCATTGTTTTCACCCTTACCCAAACGGGCGCAGAGGTTATCGTAGCCGCCCTCACGGACAAGAATGGCGGCATCGCCTCTGGGGATCCAGCCTACGTTGTATTTCTTGCTGATGGCAATGGAAAGATCACGGAAGATCTTTGTGTCCTTCTGCTGATCCTCCAGGGTGTTGATGGTAAAGCTGCGGTTGTAGCCCACCTGGTAGGCGGCAGGCTGCTGCCAGTAAAGGGAAGCGTAGGGGAACTGTTCCTTTAAATAGTTTGTAAGGTCAAACAGATAGGTGTGCCGCTTTTCAATGGAGATTTCTACAGCGCTGGAACGCAAATCTGCCATACCGCCTTCGTGAAGACTTATCACGTCCCAGTTCTGCTGCTGCAGACACCACTCCAGGTTTACCTCCGAGGTCTTGACACGTCCCTGGTCATTGGTGATGAAATAGTCATATTTGCTTTCACCGGTCTTCCACCAGGTCCAGTGCTGGGACAGCTTGCAGCCGTTGTAGTACACGTTGCACACATTGGCCTTGATGCCTACGGCAGCCAGCATGCCGTGGAGCTCTTCCACATAGTAGTAGCAGCCGCTGTTGCCGATCATAAGAATGTTCAGCACGTCATCCTGCGCCGGGTCGGACTGTTGATAAATGTTATTCATAGTTTCCTCCGTTGTGGGAAGCTCTGCATTGTTACTGCAGGCGGTGAGCAGCATAAGCGCTGCAATAAGCAGACATATGAGTTTCTTCATAGACAGCCTCCTTTGTTTGTTATATTAGTTATACCATACCCGAAAGCGGTACGCAAGCAAAAAGAACAGCTGTAGGGAAGGCATTTATGCATTCCGGTGATATCCGGGAAGGATAAACGGAAGGGATAAATCCGTTCCCTACGGGGGGATAACATCAGGGCGTGTTGCAGGATTTTGCAACACGCCCTGTGTATGTATTGTTTTAATTGTTGTTGGTAGCTCAGACGGTTTCAGCCTCTTCCAGTGCCAGCACTTCACGCTTCTTCTTGTTGGCGGAGTTGATGACAACCTGGAACACCAGCAGCATTGCCACGGTGATAGCGGCCATTGCCAGCAGAGCAGGCTTGTAAGTGCCCCAGGCATCAAAGCTCAGGTTCACAATGGGGCCGCCCAGTGCGTAGCCTGCGTAGTTCATGGCGATGAGGATGCCCAGCAGCTTGTCAAATGCCTTGGAGCCGAAGAGGTCATTGGCGATCAGGGGGATCACCAGTGTCTCCAGGGGCAGAGCCAAAGCGTAGAGAATGCCGAAGGCAAATGCCACGATGCCGGCAAGGGTAGCAAAGCCGGTGACCAGGGAAGTGGTGAGCATTGCCAGGAATACGAAGGCCAGAATGGCGGAGGACTGGCAGATGAGCATCACAGTGCGCAGACCGAAGCGGTCATACAGAGCGCCCACAGCCAGCTTACTGCCGGTAAGGCACAGAGAGTACACGCTACTGACGGTTGCCACAAATTCGGGAGAGAGACCCACGTCCTTCATGTGGGCGGCGAAAGCGCCGTTGATGCCCTGGAGGGAGAAGCCGGTGAGGAACACGCACAGACCTGCCAGGTAGAAGAAGGGAGCGTGGATGGCGGTGTTGTAATCAATGCCGCTCCAAATGACGCCACGTGCCTTTTTCTTGGTAGGCGCAGAGGTGGTAGCAGGGGCATCGGAAGGATTCTCCTTCATGAAGAAGAACAGCAGAAGACCGATGACTACCAGAAGACCTGCAACCATGAGGTAAGCATTGCGGTAACCGAATGCGTTGTTCTCATCGTTGATCATGGGAGTAACGATCTGTGCAGCCAGAGCGCCGCCAATGCCGTTGGAAGCGAAGACGATGCCGGTGTACTTGCCGATGTCCTTCTTGAACCAGCGGCGAACCACACTGGAGGCCATGGTGGTGGTAGTGAAGGTCAGACCCACACCCAGCAGCACACCGCCGATGTAGAACACGTAGATGGTCTCGGCAAAAGCGTAGATCAGCATAGAACCGACCAGTGCCAGGAAGCCGAAGGAGATCATCTTCCGCACGCCGAACTTGGTGACCAACGAACCAAAGAACAGGTTGATCACAGCCTGGGAGATAAAGCGGCAGCTGTCGTTGATGGAGAACAGACTACGCTTGATGCCCAAAGCCTCGGTGATGGCGGCCAGGTACAGACCCTTGTTGGCGCTGCAGAAGCCAAGACAGACAAACACCATCATGAAAGACAGCGCAAGGATCACCCATTTGTAATCAAAGCTTTTTTTCTCTAAAGTCATGAAAACACCCTCTCATGCATAATAACAGTGAAATTATATCACTGTTTGCACGAGAGGGCAAGTATGTATCGGTTATTATTTGCATAAAGTTTTTGTTATGCAAAGGGTCAATTTTTGTAATATTTTTCCACAAATGCCTTGAAGATAACTTCGTCCTCGGTGAATATGTGATCCCGGCGCCAGTAAAGACGGGAGACCCAGGGTGTGTAGGAGTCCCGGATGGGGACGTAGCTCACCGGCAGCGCCGGGGTGCGCCCGGTATGCTCGGAGGAGAAGGCGATGCCCAGCTTCTTTGCCACCATCTGCTGGGCGGCAAGGTGGGAGTAGGCATTTCCTGCAGGGAAGGGGATGCCGGAGGCTTCAAACAGCTTTACAAGATGGTCATACAGCGGATAGTTCTGCATGGGCAGGAAAATATGCTCGCCTGCCAGCTGACTTAAAGAGACGGACGCTTCCTTGGCAAGGGGGTGGTCGGAATGCACCATGACCACCGGGTGGTCTTCAAACAGCACGATGCTCTCCAGCTCACCCAGATAGAAGGGAGGAATGTCCTCCTCGGAGGCAAACAGAAAGTTATGCTGCACCGGCAGCGCATTGCTGGCAAGCTCCGAGCGCTTCACGTTGGTGCAGGAGAGGGTGAACCGGGGATGCTC
The DNA here is from genome assembly GCA_017548065.1 of Oscillospiraceae bacterium. Taxonomy (GTDB): domain Bacteria; phylum Bacillota; class Clostridia; order Oscillospirales; family Oscillospiraceae; genus Faecousia. The sequence continues at coordinate 8,707 of JAFYNQ010000085.1, read as the reverse complement.
CTGGGAGAAGGCGGTGATCATGTCCACCCATTGGGTAGAGGCGACGGAGGCAATGGACACGTGCTGACCCTGGTGGAGGATGCTCTGCTGCAGCTCTGTTTTGGCGCAGTCCAGGTTGGAAAAAATCTGATTGACATAGCGCAGGAAGATCTGTCCCTGGCGGTTGAGCAGGATCCGGTTGTTGGTGCGGTCAAACAGCGGCATGCCCAGCTCCTTTTCCAATCGGGAAATGGAGGTGCTTAAGGCAGGCGCAGAAATGAACAAAGCGCTGGCAGCATCGGAGATCTTGCCGATCTCTGCCACGGTCTTGAAATATTTCAGCTGCATCAGTTCCATGGGACGATCCTTTCTTTCTTGTCAGGTGGTGCGCTCGTACTTGCCCTTGGGAAGTCTCGGCTTGTAAATGCAGAAATAAAGCACAAGAAATACAGCAAGGCAGAGAGCGCTTACAGCTGCGCCCAGGTGAAAGGCGCTGTTTTTGTAGCGGAAGGTGACGGTATGCTCGCCCTCGGACAGCAGAAGACCCACCATGGCATCGCCGATGAGTACAATATCCGCAGGCATACCGTCCACCCAGGCAGACCAGTTGCCGTCCTGGGGAATGGAGGTGTAAAGCACACCGTTGCGGTTGCAGGTGATCTCACCGGCAACATAGGTGTTTTTAAATTCCGTAAGGGTGAGGGTGGAAGCGTTCAGAACATCGTAGCCTGCCCAGAATACATCCTCGTTCAGCAGACCTGCATGGAGGGTGATGGTGCCACGCTCACCGGCATTGCAGGTAAGCTGTACCTCGATCACATCGCCGGGCAGACAGTGGCTGACGGAGAGGGACTGGGGAAGACTATAGGTCTCGTTATACAGCTCAGTGCCGTTTTTCCAGAAGGAGAACTTGTTCTTCTTGGACAGGTTCAGGTCAATGCACACAAGACCCTCCTTGGGAACGGTGTAGCGGTAGGTGATGATGCCTCCCTTGTCAGCATCTGTGGTGTAGGCGCAGTAGCCGGTCTGTGTCTGGGAGTTGACAGTTACCTCTGTGCCGGAAATGGCAAGGTCTGTGCCGGTGATGAGGCTCCACACCTCGCCTGTTACACCGGTAGCGCCGGTGAACAGTTCATTCTGGAAAGAGAAGGTGTTGCTGATACCGGTAAAGTCCACGTTAACCAGCTGGTTGTCCGCCAAAAAGCCCAAGGGCAGGTAGGCGGCATTTTCCAAAAGATGGACACTGCCGTACTGGTGGATCTCCGTAAAGTAGAAATTCTCTTCCACTTTATTTTGCCGCTCCAGCATATACTTCAGGTTCAAAAACAGATTGGCCACCGGGGAGCTTTCCTCGTAGCAGTAACGGTTGTAGGTGTTCTTGGCACCGTAGCCAAGGGTCTTCATGAACTCGGTCACCTTCACATTGGCGGAGCTGGTGAAGGTGGAAATGCCGTTGTAGCCGTTCAAGGCGCCGTCATTGAGTGTCTGGGAATGGGTGGTCTCTGCACGGAAGAAGAGGTTGTCCTCCTCACGCTCGTACATATAATCGATCAGGGCATCGGTGTACTTGGTGCCACGGGGGTAGTTGGTGACGGTGGTGCCGGTGAAATGATAGCCAAAGGTACCCAAAGAGAGTCCCAGCTCTGCCACCATCACAATGAGCAGGATCGTGGCAGCGGTTCTGCGGCGGCGACGGAGACGGCGTAGCATACGGCGGCGCTGGCGCAGTGTGGTGTCCTTCTTCTTCAGCCCCGTGAAGCAGGGCAGCAGCAGAAGCAGGAAATAGACAGCCAGCAGGATGCCGTTGTACAGCCAGTAGAGAAGACCCTGCTTTTCCGAAAGGAAGGCGAGAACTGTGGCAAGAATGCCTGCTGTCACCGGCTGCCACACACGGAAGCGATTCCGCAGCAGCCATGCCCGGTAAGCCATGTACAGCATCACGAAGCTGTACAAGAAGCTGAAGCGGTAGGGGATCATGTTGGTGAAATGGAAGCCGTGCCAGATGTAATCCAGCTGGCGGATAATAAAGCTGACATTGAAAAACAGCAGCAAAAATACGGCGCATACCCGGTCACGCTTTTTTACCTGACGGCAGGTGAGGTAGAGGATCGCCAGGAGGCTCGTGATCACACCGCAGTAAAGATTGGGAAGGCCCTCCTTGAAGGTGGGGGAGAGGCTGCCGTTCATGTTGCCTGCCACCTGCCGCATGGCATCCAGCAGACCCTTCCAGGTGTTTTCGTCGGCAATGTTCAGCCGGAAATCCTTGGGGAACTTGTTGACACTGGATTGGGTGGTCTGCAGCGCTGCATAGGCAGGCAGGGTCAAAATGGCAGTCATGCCGATGGCAAGGGCGGAAAACAGCGCAATGCACAGCAGATCCGAAAGGAAACGGCGGAAGCCTCTCCAGCGGCAGATCTCATAGCAGAAAAACACCAGTGCAACAAAAATGCAGGTGAAAAGACCGATATAATAGTTGCAGAAAACCGAGAGGAAAAGGGTGAGGGTGTAAAGCACGAACTTTCTGCGTTCCAGCAGTCGGACAGTACCCAGCGCCACCAGGGGCAGCAGCGCAAAGGTGTCCAGCCACATTACGTTCCACTGATAGCCCAACGCCCAGGCGCAGAGACCGTAGAGAGCGCCGAAAACCGTCAGGGAAAAATCGTCACGGCGAAACAGCTTCTTCAGGAAAACAGCGAAGAACATGCCGGCAAAGCCCAGCTTGATGGGAACAAGCAAGGAGAAATAGCCCAAAAGCCAGCTTTCCGGCACAAGCACGCTGAGAAGATTCAGGGGAGAGGCAAGATAGTAGGACACCAGTCCCAGGTAATCCATGCCCATGCCCACGCTCCAGTTGTACAGCAGGCTGTCCCCGGACAAAAGCGCCTTGCGGAAGGCAACGAAGAAGGGGTAATACTGATGGTACATATCGGAGTACAGCATGGAGGTGTCTCCGAAGGGAATAAAGCCACGCACCAGCATTACCACAAACATGCCGAAAACAGGCGCCAAAAAGGCCAGTAATATGAAATTCCATTGAATCGGCTTCTTCTGCCGGATCCTCCGCTGACGCAACTGCTCCATACCCGTCCCCCTGATAATGTGTATTATATAATAGTCTACCACATTATTCCCCCGGGGTAAAGAGAGTATGATAAAAATTAGAGAATATATTCACCAAATCACAGTAATGGTGAAATGCACCTGGCGGTGCGTGAAGTAGCTGCGCTGTGAAGTTTTGCTTCGCAAAGTGAAGTTGCCACATACGTGGCAGTTATGGTGTCCGCTTTGCGGACTATTTAAATCGTCGCCTTTGGCGACACAATAACTTTCCCCAAAGGGGAAAACTTCGCTGCGTAAGCAACTTCACTTGCCGTATGGCAAACTTCACTACGAAGTAACTTCACCACTATTTAGCGGCTAAATGATAAGGCAGACAAGGCCGTTGGCGCCTTCGTTGACGATGCGGGTGAGCGTGCCACGGAATTTGCTGCGCACATCCTCCGGTGTGTTCAGCAGCTTGGCGCTGATGCCGTCCCGGATCATTTCGTATACAGACTTTCCAAAGATGTGACTTTCCCAAAGCTTTTCCGGGGACTCCCCGGACAGATACCCGATGAGATCCCGGGACTGCTTTTCATCACCCACCATGGGGCTGATCTCGGTGTCAATGTCCACACGGATCATATGCACCGACGGTGCGCCTGCCCGAAGCTTTACACCGTAGCTGCCGTTTTTACGTACAGCCTCCGGGGGCTCCAGGGTCATCTGCTCTGCGTCGGGCATGACGATGCCGTAGCCGGTGGCGTTGACAGAGGCGAGGGCATCGGAAAGCTTGTCGTATTCCTTTTTGATGGCGGAAAGCTCTGTGAGCAGGGATAACAGCTTTCCGTCGTTTTCAATGGGAATGCCTGCCTTGCTGCTGATGATCTCATAAAACAGCGACTGTGGGAAGTCCAGACGGCAGTCCACCGCCCCGTTGCCAAGGTCAATGCCGGTGACGGTTACCTCCCGGATCTGAGCCATGCCCTTCAGCCGCCGCAGCGCCTCCTCGGCGTGGGACAGTGCGGTGATCTCCCCGGCTGCGGACAAAAGGGCATCGTAAAGGGCGGCTTTTACCGGGTGGTCATTTTCCAGGGCATCCATCCACCGTGGCATATGCACACGCAGACAGCCTATGGGGAAACTGTACAGCAGCTGCTGCAGCAGTAAGGTGATGCCGTCGGCTGTGATGGCCTGGGCATCAATGATGTGGGGATAAATGCCGTGGGTCTCGTAAATGGTACGCTGCACCTGCTTTGCCGCCTCACCCAAAGGCTCCCGGCTGTTGATCACCACCAGGAAGGGCTTGCCCGTCAGCTTCATATCACAGATGGCGCTGTTTTCCGCCTCTATGTAATCCTGACGGGGAATGTCTGTTACCGTGCCGTCGGTGGTGACCACAAGACCGATGGAGCAATGCTCCTGCATCACCTTCCGAGTACCTGCCTCCGCAGCCTCGGTCATGGGGATCTCGTAGTCAAACCAGGGGGTGGTGACCATTCGGGGAATGCCGTCCTCCGTAGCGCCGTTTGCGCCGGGAACCATGTAGCCCACAGAGTCGATCATCCGCACCCGTACCCGGGCATTTTCGTCGGGACAGATCTCCACAGCCTCCTCCGGCACGAATTTTGGCTCACTGGTCATAATGCTCCTGCCGGAGCCGCTTTGGGGCAGCTCATCCTTTGCCCGTTCCCGTTGGTAGGGATCCTGGATCTTGGGGATCACCAGTTCCTCCATGATCCTCTTGATCAGTGTGGACTTGCCGGTACGCACCGGTCCCACGATACCAATATAAATATTGCCCCCGGTACGGGCGGCAATGTCAGCATAAATATTTTCCATAGCCAGCCTCCTTTTCGTTTTACTCAAGAGTATGTCCCAAGGGAGAAAGCTAGAACTTATCCATGAAATTTTCTCCAAAACCGCTGGAACACTTGACTATTTCGGTATTGGAGCTATAATAAAGGGTAATAGTTTTTAGGAGGCGACAGTATGCGAGGAATTCCGTCCCTTATTACGGATATTCGTAAGAGTGTGTTTACAGAGGTTGCCCGTCTTGCTTATTCCGGCAAAGGCTATGAAGGCGTGGACGAGCTGCCCTATATTATTGTACCCGGTGACAGACCGTTGCACCGTGAGTCTGTGTTTTTGGAGCGTGCCATTGCCAGTGAGCGTGTGCGTCTGGCTATGGGTCTTAACATCCGCCCGGTGCAGACCCGTCATCTGATGACGGAGGACATGGATCAGGCTGCAGTGGCAGAGCAGTATTACAAGCCGCCGCTGATCAATATCATTCCCTATGCCTGCCATGCCTGCCCCACCAATCAGTACCGTGTTACCGAGAGCTGTCAGAACTGCCTGGCAGCATCCTGCCAGAAGGTATGCCCCAAGGAGGCCATTTCCTTCGTCAACGGCAAAAGCTACATTGACCCGGAAAAGTGCATCCGCTGCGGCAAATGTGAAAAGGCTTGCCCCTACCATGCTATCATCCATATGGAGCGTCCTTGCCAGGTGGCTTGCGGTATGGATGCCATCGTATCCGACGAGCATGGCAGAGCGGTGATCAACCAGGATAAGTGCGTTGCCTGCGGTCAGTGCCTTGTCAGCTGCCCCTTCGGTGCGATCGTGGACAAGGGACAGATATTCCAGGTGATCCAATCCATTATCCGTGGCGACAAGGTGGTTGCCATCGTGGCGCCTGCCTTTATCGGTCAGTTCGGCAAGCATTCCACACCCGGCAAGTTTATTGCCGCTATGAAAAAATTGGGCTTCCACCGTATTGTGGAGGTGGCGGTGGGCGCTGACCTTTGCACCATTGAGGAGGCAAGAGACTTCCTGGAGAAGGTGCCGGAGCAGCAGAACTACATGGCGACCTCCTGCTGTCCTGCATGGCATGCCATGATCCATAAGCTGTTCCCCGGTGAGACGGGCAAGATCTCCATGACCCTGACCCCCATGGTCTACACCGCAAGACTGATGAAGAAAAAGTACCCCGACTGCAAAGTTGTCTTCGTAGGTCCTTGCGCCGCAAAGAAGCTGGAGGCCATCCGTGAGGATATCCGCTCTGATGTGGACTTTGTGCTGACCTTTGAAGAGTTGCAGGGCATGTTTGAGGCAAATGAAATTGATTTTGAAACCATTGAGCCTATGTTTGACCTGAACGAGGGCAGCGCCGCAGGCCGTGGCTTTGCGGTGTCCGGCGGTGTGGCTGGCGCTGTGGAGAAGATGATCCACAAGACCGACCCCGACCGTGAGGTGAAAACGGCTCGTGCCGAGGGTCTGCGGGAGTGCCGCAAGCTGATGACCCTGGCAAAGGCAGGAAAGTATGACGGCTACCTTTTGGAAGGTATGGGCTGCCCCGGTGGATGTGTTGCCGGCGCAGGCACGCTGCTGCCGGTTGACCTGGCGGCAAAGGTAGTTGGAAGATATCAGAATGAGGCAGACGTGGAAAGTCCTCTGGACAGCGCCTACCGTGATCAGGGCGAAAGTCTGGAAGAGGGTTGATACGCGTGGAATTTAACGATATATACGATAAAGACAGAAAACTTACCGGCAGACGGCACCGCAGAGGTACCATCTGGCGGAAAGGGGAGTACGGTCTTGTGGTGTGCGTGTGGGTCTATGACGGCAAAGGTAAGCTGCTGCTGACCCGACGGGCGCCGGAAAAGTCCTTTGCAGGCACCTGGGAAAATTCCGGTGGCGCTGTGAAGGCAGGGGAGAACAGCCTCCAGGCCATTACCCGTGAGCTTCGTGAGGAGACGGGCATCAAGGCTGCCCCGGAGGAATTTGAGCTTCTGTGCAGCGCAAGAGATAAAAATTGCCATTTTGATTTCTACTGTCTGCATAAGGCTGTTCCCATTGAAAAAGTGGTGCTGCAGCCCGGTGAGACAGATGATGCCAAGTGGGTGACCTTCCAGGAGGTACATGAGATGATTGAGCGCAAGGAGATCTGCAAAGTCATCGCCCGTCAGTTCCGCAACCACGAGCCCCTGCTGCTGGAAAGACAAAGTAAATAAAAATACGCCGCAAAGCAGTTTGGCTTTGCGGCATATTTTTATAGCTGAGAGTTGAGAGCTGAGAGTGGAGAGGTAATTCAAGAATTAAGAATTACAATTAGTTAAGTAGTTAAGAATTGGGCGCCATTATGTTTTGGGCGCAAAAAAACCGGGGCAGTTCCCCGGAAAAATATGGAAGAAATTTAGGGCAAAAGTATTGACAACGGCATAGCACTTGTGATATAATGGCTTTCCATACTGTGATAATATGCCATAGTGTGCATTCTACCCACTGTGAGCATCTTAACACAGGATATGGCGGTTGTCAAGAGGCGGTTTGAATAAAATGCCAACTGACCCGTGCGTATCAAAGTGAAATACACAAGCAATTACACAAATAGCGCCTGCCGGATGCAGGTGCGAAAGGGAAAGGTTGTGATGATCCATATGGTCGAGAACAAAATGGTAACAGACAAGATGTTCGGTAAGACCATGCGTAAGTCCTACGCAAAGTATCAGGAGATCCTGGCAATGCCCAACATGCTGAAGATCCAGAAGGACTCTTACCAGTGGTTCCTGGAAGAGGGTCTGCGTGAGGTTTTCAAGGATGTTGGTGTGATCACGGATTTCACCGGCAAGCTGGAGCTTAGCTTCCTGGATTACTTCATGGAAGAGAAGCCCAAGTACACCATTGAGCAGTGCAAGGAGAGAGATGCTACCTACTCCAAGTCCATCAAGGTGCGTGTGCGTCTGCGCAACACCGAGACTGACGAGATCAAAGAGCAGGACATCTTCATGGGTGAGTTCCCCATTATGACAAACGGCGGCACCTTTGTGATCAACGGTGCAGAGCGTGTCATTGTCTCTCAGATCGTCCGTAGCCCCGGTATGTACTACGGTCACGAGGTGGACAAGGCTGACCAGCACACCTACACAGCTACCGTCATTCCTTACCGTGGCGCATGGCTGGAGTATGAGACTGACCTGCAGAACGTGTTCTGGGTTCGTATTGACAAGAACCGTAAGCTGCCCATTACCTGCCTGATCCGTGCATTGGGCGTGGATACCGATGAGAAGATCAAGGAGCTGTTCGGCGAGGATGCCCGTATTATGGCTACCCTGGAGAAGGATCCCATGAAGACCCGTGAAGAGGGCCTGCTGGAGATCTACCGCCGTCTGCGTCCCGGTGAACCTCCCACAGTGGAGACCGCCATCAGCCACCTGGAAGGTCTGCTGTTTGATGCACACCGTTACGATGTCAGCACTGTTGGCCGTTATAAGTTCAACAAGAAGATGGACATCTGGACCCGTCTGTCCGGCCGTGAGGCTGCTGAGCCCAGTGCCGATCCCATGACCGGCGAGATCCTGGTTATGCCCGGCGAGATCATTGACCGTGACAAGGCACAGGAGATCTCTGCCCGCGGTGTCAACGAGGTCGTGCTGAATGTTGGCGATCACAACGTGAAGGTGTTCTCCAACGGCATGGTTGACATGGCTAACTTTGTGGACTTTGATCCCAAGGAGTACGGCGTTAAGGAGAAGGTTCGCTTCAGCGTGCTGAAGGAAATGCTGGATACTGTCCCCGCCGACGGTTGGGCAGAAGCCATCGAGGCTCGCATGGATGAGCTGCTTCCCAAGCACATCACCAAGGATGATATCCTTGCTTCTATTAACTATCTCAACTGCGTGGCCAT
>JAFYNQ010000084.1 GCA_017548065.1 Oscillospiraceae bacterium | reverse complement strand
GACGCGGTAGCAAGTTTTGATCAAACTTTCCCCGAAAAAGAAAAGAAGTGGATGCCAAGTCAGGAGGAATTCTACATTTACAGTCATTCTTCGGTGGTGAGATAAGTATACTGCTATTTTTGCCGATATCTAAATCGGTGCAATGCGCCAGAAAAGAACGAAGCTATGATACAATTCATAGCTTCGTTTTTTAATTGTACATTTCCCGGGGCTTGTGATATGATAGATTGCGAGGTGATAAAGATGGACAATGTTCTGCTGGGGCAGTGTATTGCGCTGCTATCTGATATTCATTCCAATTACCATGCCCTACACGCCTGCGTGGAGGATGCCAAAGCCCAGGGTGCCGATTGCTTCGTTTTTCTCGGAGACTACATCACCGGTCTTGCAGACCCTATAAAGACCATGGATTTGGTATATCAACTTCAGGAGCAATATTCCACCGCTTTTGTCCGTGGCAACCGGGAACGCAGTATGCTGGAACACCACACCGGCGTGTCGGTTCTCAAGCCCGGCTCTTATACCGGCTCTTACCTATTTACTTACCAGCAGTTGCGGGAAAAAGATCTTGCTTTTTTCTCTGCGCTAAATATTGCCACCACCGTCCAGGTCGGCGGTATTGATTTGGCCATCGCCCATGCCACTATGGAAAACGACCGATACCTCTTTGAAAAAGAGGACGACAGAATCGGGGACGTTTTTGATACTATGTCCACCCCCTACCTGCTGACCGGACACGCCCACGAGCAGTACTGCTGCACCCGTGGCAATAAGACCATCATAAATCCCGGCTCGGTGGGGCTGCCCCACGGCAACGATTGGCGGGCGCAATACACCCTCCTGCGTCTGGAAAACGGGCAACTTTCCTGGGATTTCCGGCGGGTCACCTATGACATGGAGGCAACCATCCACGCCCAGTTCCAAAGCGGTCTTGCAGAATGCGGAAAGTACTGGGCTATTTGCGATCTGTACAGTGCTATCGAGGGCAAGGAATACACCAAGGATCTGCTGATCAAGCTTTATCGCCGTGCCGCAGATAGTGCAGATGCGTTCTACGACGAGGCGCTATGGCATCAATATGCTGTGGAGCTGAATTTGGGTTTTACCGCCCAGGATGCCTTAAACCGTTTTTATGAAACCAGATGACTGGGGTGTTCGTTATTTTACTGGGTTATTCGTTAAACAGCTGCTTGCGAGTAGTCCCGATTATGGAAGCGTGATTGAACATCAAAGAATAATTTGATATAGTATGTAGTAGCATGATAAATACCATAAATTTACAAGGATTTTGGTGAAGACGAGCCCAATAAAAAAGCGTCACCACCTATAGGTAAAAGCCTAGTATGATGCTGCCCAATTGGATGAGTGAACCTTGCACCCATTGCGTTATTTTTTAGGGATTGTATTATTAAATTCAAAAGAATACAACAATGCGAACCGATTTAGATATCGGGGCAGAAAAGTCCGAAACCATAACGGTTTCGGACTTTTTCTATGCAAATTTTTGCAGTTGAATTTAATAGATATCCTAAGCCCAAAACAGCTTTCGGGGAGGACTTGAACTGAATCAAAGCAATATTAGATGGCAATTTTGAAATTTTTATGATATAGTTAATTTGATATTTACAAAGAAAATTGCAGTATAGATTAAGATCTGTTTTATCAAAAAGGAGCTGTCGCAATGAGAACGAGAACAAAAGTATGGTTTATTATAGCGATTTCCCTTCTGCAATGTCTGCAAAGTCTATGAGCATACCTTTAACAGTGACGGCTTTTGCATTTACTGCAAAGGCAATCAGCCCCCGGAAGGTACCGGTAGCCGCAGCAATCCATATCTGATCGGCAACCTGGGGCAGCTGTATGCCTACGCAAAAAAAGGCAGGTGATCTCAACTACTCCTACGGAAAATTGACTGCGGATATCGTCATCAACGAAAACCTGCTCAGTCCCGACGGCACCCTCAACAAAAAACCCGAGGAACTCCGTACCTGGACACCTATCGGCACCAAAGACAAGCCTTTCTACTGCGGTTTCAACGGAGATGGTCATACCATCAGCGGCCTTTACATTAACAGTGCGGCTCAGTATGTGGGTCTGTTCGGCTATACCGAGAGCTCTCAGAAAAAGATTGAAAACCTGGGCGTCGTGGATTCCTATGTGGTGGGCGACAAGAATGTGGGCTTGATCACCGGCTACAGCTACCATGGCAATTACAGCAACTGCTACACCGCAAACTCCTATGTTCAGGGCAATTCGTATGTGGGCGGTATCGCCGGCTATATCGGTGGAAGAGTGCAAAACTGTATCAATGCTGCTACCGTGGTTGGTAACCGCTTAGTGGGCGGCGTTGCCTACTACATTGGAATGTACAATATGGAAAACTGCCTCAATGTAGGCACTGTCACCGGCAATCAGGATACCTATGCCGTCACAAGTGCAAAGAGTTACATGGTAGACTGCTATTATCTGGACACCTGCGGTGCAAATGGCACAGGCGGCGAGGACGATATCGCCGTTACCGCAGAGCAGCTGAGAAGCGGTGAGGTGGCCTATAAGCTGGGCGAGGCTTACGGTCAGAATCTGAATAACGGCAAGGAGACCCAGCCTTATCCCGTTTTGGGCGGTGCCAAGGTCTATGGCATTGTGGGCTGTGACGGTATCAACATTAGCGGCTACAGTAACAACCCCGATCAGAGTGGCACCCACAGCGGTGACTTTGATGCCAACGGCTTCTGCACCCGTTGCGGCGCCTATCAGCCGGCGGCGTTGGTGGACGGCTACTATCAAATCACCAATGGCGGTAACCTTTACTGGTTTGCAGACCGCGTCAATAACGGCGGCGAAGCCGAAAGAACCATCAATGCCATCCTCCTGAATGATATTGACCTGGAAGGCAAGGCAGACGGCACCGGCAGAAAGTGGATTCCCATCGGCACCACCGGCGGTACCAATTCCCAGAGCTTCCGTGGCATTTTTGAAGGCAACGGCAAGACCATTACCGGATTGTATGTGGATGCACAGAAGAGCGGCTTGGGTCTTTTCGGTGAAGTCCGTTGCGGCACTGTGAGAAACTTTACCGTCTACGGTGACGTGAAGCTCACCGGCAAGCACGACTATATCGGCGGTGTTATCGGCTCTGCCTGCGGTATTGGCGAAGAAACGGGTTCTGTTATTTCTGATATTACCTCCTATGTCAACGTGACTTTGGGAGAAGGCTCCCACGGCTCCAACCGTGTGGGCGGTCTCCTGGGCTATGTGAATCACGAAACACTGGTGGAAAACTGTGTCTGGTACGGCACCCTGGATCTGGATATTTACAGAGCCCAGGATGGCGTGGGCGGTCTTGTGGGCAAAGCCAATGACCAGTACACCGGCACCATCCGTAACTGTGCCGCCTACGGTACTATCCGCACGGCATACAAGAACGGAAGCTATGTCAATCCCTCCGACAATGTTCCCTTTGATAGCATTTACGTTGGCGGCATTGTGAGCAACAGCGTAGCAAAAGCCACCACCACACTGGAAAACTGTATTTGGGGCGGTACTTTCATCAATGAAACCGACCTGGGCGAGACGGCGCATCTTTCCGCAGCTGGTACCATGAACGGTTTTGCCAACATTGCAAACTGCTATGTGCTGAACAATGCTCCTTACATTACGACCCTCAGCGCCCATGACAGCTGCTTTACTCTCATCACCCGGGATCAGCTTGTAAGCGGTGAGATCGCCTACACCATGAATGCGCTGGAAAACGGCAGCGTCTGAGGTCAGTCCATTGACGGTAGCAGCGTCCCCATCCCCGGCGGTGATAAGGTTTACTACGGCTACCTCAGCTGCACCTCCACCCGTATGGAATATGCCAACGATGCCACCGTGGACGAGGCAAAGGATAACCACACCCAGGAACCCGTCTACCGGGATAACGGTGACGGCACCCACAACCAGACCTACAACTGCTGTGGTGCTGAATTTGTGGGCATCCGCCACAGCTTCCAGAATAATTCCTGCGTTTGCGGCGCTTTCGGCGATCACTGGGGCGATAACTGCCTGTGGACCCTGAAGGACGATGTTTTGGAATTCTACGGTACCGGTGTCATGCAGGATCGGGACGGTTATGATGGTTACCCGTGGTTCAATTATGATGACAATGTTACTGCAGTTGTAGTACATGAGGGCATCACCCACATCTGTGTCAGCGCCTTCGCATATATGGGTAAGCTGACCTCCGTTACACTGCCCGACAGCCTGATCTCCGCCGGCGCAGGCGTGTTTTCCGGCTGTGGAGCACTGGAATCCATCCGGCTTCTCGCAAGCCTCAAGCATATTCCTAAATCCATGCTCAGCCTTACCGGCCTGCGAGCTGTTACCATTCCAGAGGGCGTGCTGTCCATCGGTGAGGCTGCATTCGCCAACTGCAGCAACCTGACAGAGGTGCATCTGCCGCAAAGCCTTGAGAGTATCAAACGTTTTGCTTTTGCCTGGAGTCAAAATTTGGATGCCCTTGATTTTTCGGCCTCTGTCAATTTTGTCGGCGATGAAGCCTTCGCCGACACCTTCGCCCGAATCACAGTTGACCCGGAAAATCCCGTATTTTCCACCGATGCTGACGGCTCCCTTTACAATAAGGACAAAACCACGCTGTATTACTGCGCTGTTGAGACGGGTATTTACACCGTAGCCGCTACCGTTACGGAAGTCGGTCCCTACGCTTTTGAGGATGTCAAATGTGAGCAGATCATTCTGCCGGAAGGCCTTAAGACCATCGGCGAGCGTGCGTTCCAGTATGTTTGGATCACCCAAATTACCATCCCCTCCACGGTGGAGACCATCGCAGACGATGCGTTCCGTTCCACGACTTACCTGAAGACGGCAGATGTACACTGCTCCTGGGACGATGAAAACCCCTTGTACGACTTTGATAACGATGTGGAGGTCAGAAAAGTACTCCACGGTCCCTTTGATGCAGAAAGCGGTCTGTGCCGGTGCGGCGCTCCGAATCCTGCCTTTGCCGCCGCTGTCAGCAAAAACGGTGTTGTCATCCAGGCCTACGCCACCATTTCCGAGGCCTTTGCCGCTGTCAGCACCGTAACTGCAGCCGATCAGGCTGTCGTGATCCTTTTGCAGGATCAGGATATGAGCAGCAGCATTTCTGTACCTGCCTCCGGCACGTTCGTTCTGGACCTCAATGGCTTTGATATCAATGTGAAGGCTGCAAGCCTTTCCGTCATTGACAGCAGTGCCACCGAAAGTGTCGCCGGCACCGGCAGCTTGATCACCAATGCCAAGGTGACTATGGATCACACCGTAAACGGCATGCGTTATATTGCGCTGCTTACAGATGGGGTATATACCTTCCACCGTGTGATCTTTGGCATTTCCCAGGTGTCCCTGCGTACCTCTGCAGCAGGTCTGTACTACACCGCCACCATGGCCTGCGATCCTGTTTTGCGGGATGCCATCAGTTATTGCGGTATCGCGGTGAGCACACTGTATATGCCCGGTGCAGATTTTGAGCAGTGTGATGATGTGCTGTACACTTACGTCCAGGGTGTCCCCCGGGCAAGAGGATTGACCTCCTGCGCAGTATTTGATATTTTCAAGCAGGATGCCGACAACAACGCAGAGCGTGGCAAAATGAAGATCTATGCAAATGCCTATTTCAAGCTGGATAATGGCACGATGATCATGGCCTACGATAACGCCGATCAGTGGGTCGGCACAAGCCTTTACGATGTGCTGGCAGCTTTGGCTGACAGATATTTGCAAAGCGATATGGCAATACGGGACATCCTTAACGATTTTGCTTTCCGGTGGAGAGATGTCATCACTGAGTACGGTTTTGAAAACCTTCTGGATGATCAGATCCCCGAGGCGCCGTAATCAAAAGGCGATCGATCCCCATTGACCCAACCATAAAAGAAGCCTTGCTGTTTTCGGATGGCAAGGCTTCTTTTTTTATACCAAAAGGAATTGTTTGCTTTCTCTGCAGGAACGATGTATAATTTCTGCAGATAAAAGCTGTGAAACATGCGAGGGAATACAGATGATCAATTATGGACTGGAAAACAGAGTGGCTATCATAACCGGCGCAAACAATCCGCAGGGCATTGGCGCAACGACAGCGCTGGCGCTTGCCCGAGAGGGCGCAAAGGTGGTTTTGGTGTACAAGAAGGTGCAGCGCCCCTTTGATCCCGAGAAAATCGGTGCCAATGGCGCAGACAGATATTACGCTGCAAACGCAGGGGATGCTGCCGCAGTGGAGCGTAAGCTGCAGGAATTGGGTGCAGACTATTTGATTTTGGAGAGCGACATTTCCAATGAAGCTGCGGTAAAGGACATCTATGAGGCTGTTATGGCGCAGTATGGTCGGGTGGATATTCTGGTCAACAATGCCGCAACCGATGATGAAAACGGCTTTGATACGATTGAAAAGGTCACACAGAAGGTGATTGACGATACCTTTGCGGTCAATGTCCGGGGTAGCCTCATGATGACCCGGGAATTTGTCAATCACCATGGCGATTACGGAAGAATTATCAACCTCTCCACCGATGCCGCCCAGAATTTTGCCGGGCAGATCACCTATGGCGCCAGCAAGGCGACCATGGAGGCGCTGACCCGCAGCGTTGCTATGGAGGTGGCACAGTATGGGATCACCGTCAACTGCGTTGCGCCCGGTCCCACCCAGACCGGATGGATCGATGCAGAATTTGAAAAGATTGTTGTTCCGCTGATTCCTATGGGCAAGCTGATTCAGCCGGAGGATATTGCCGAAACCATTCTGTTCCTGGCAAGTGAGCAAGCAAAAATGCTGACTGGTCAAGTCATCAAGGTATCCGGCGGTCACGCAATCTGATGGAGGCATTCTGAATTATCAGCCATTTGCGATAAAATAACAGCCGATGGGGAAGAAGTCCCTCATCGGCTGTTTTATGCTTATTTCATCAGCTTGCACACAAGCTCGGTGTAGGCGGTGGGGTCTTCCAGAGGAAGCTCGGCCATCAGCTGGGCTTGTGCGTAAAGCAGCTTCGCATAATCGGCTGCTTTTACGGGATCACTTTCCGTGGCGGCGGTCAGTGCCTTCACAGCGGCATGGTCGGGGTTCAACTCCAGAATGCGCTCCGTGGGAACGGGCATATCCGGGTTCATGCGCTTGAAATATTTTTCCATTTCAAAGCTCATGCCGGAGGCGGAGACCAGGGATACCGGAACGCTGCCCAGCTCGCCGGAGAGACGTACCTCCTTCACACCCTCGCCCAAAGCGTTCTGCACGAACTCCAGCAGGGATTTCATAGCCTCTGCCTTTTCCTCCAGTGCCTTCTTTTCTTCCTCGGTCTGCAGACCCAGGTCTTCTGTGGCGGCATTGCAGAAATCCTTTTCCGCATAGCTGCGCAGTGTCTGGGGGATGAACTCATCCACCTCGTCGGTGAACAGCAGAACGTCATAGCCTTTTTTGCTCAAGGTCTGCACCTGGGGCAGCTTGGCGATGCGCTCAAGGCTTTCACCGGAGATATAGTAGATCTTCTCCTGCCCCTCTGCCATGGCATCCACGTAGCTGCGCAGGGTGATGGGCTTGTTTTCTTTGTGGGAATGGAACAGCAGCAGATCCTGGGTCATATCCTTGTGGGCGCCGTACTCTGTCACAGTGCCGTACTTCAGCTGACGGGCAAAGGCAGCGTAGAACTCCTGGTATTTCTCCGGCTCGTTCTTCAGCATATCTGCCAGCTCACTGCGGATCTTCTTTTCAATGTTCCGGGCGATGATGGTCAGCTGGCGGTTGTGCTGCAGCATTTCACGGCTGATGTTCAGCGACAGATCCTGGCTGTCCACAACACCACGGACAAAACGGAAATGCTCCGGCAGCAGCTCCTCGCAGTTTTCCATGATCATAACGCCGGAGGAGTACAGCTGTAAGCCACGCTTGCTGTCCTTGCTGTAGAAATCATAGGGCGCTTTGGAGGGAATAAACAGCAGACTGCGGAAGGAAACTGCGCCCTCCACGTTGGAGGCAATGGTGCGCAGAGGCTTGTTGTAATCGTAGAACTTCTCACGGTAGAAGGTCTCATATTCCACATCGGTGACGTCCTTCTTTGCACGCTGCCAGATGGGAATCATGGAGTTGAGGGTCTCAAGTTCGGTGTAGGACTCATATTCGGGGCTGTCCTCGGGGGAGTCTGCAGTCTTTCGGGACTTGGTCACCGCCATGCGGATGGGGTAGCGGATGTAGTCGGAATACTTTTTCACAAGGCTGCGGATCTCATATTCCTCCAGGAAACGGGAGTAGGTTTCCTCTTCGGTGTCTGCCTTCAGCACCATGATCACATCGGTACCGGGCAGCTCTCTTTCGGCTTCCTCAATGGTGTAGCCGTCAGCGCCGTTGGATACCCACTTCCAGGCGGTGTCTTCGCCGTATTTCCGGGAGATGACAGTAACGGATTCTGCCACCATAAAGGCAGCGTAGAAGCCTACGCCGAACTGACCGATAATGTCAATATCCGCATTCTTCTCCATAGCCTGCTTGAAGCCGAGAGAGCCGGATTTTGCGATCGTACCCAGGTTTTCTTCCATGTCCTCACGGTTCATGCCGATGCCGTTATCGGATACGGTCAGTGTGCCTTCTCCACGGGTGAGGGTGATGGCAAACTGATCCCGGGCGATGCCTACCTTGTCATCCGTAAGGGCGGTGTAGGCCAGCTTGTCAATGGCATCGGATGCGTTGGAGATGATTTCCCGAAGGAAGATCTCCTGGTGGGTATAAATGGAATTGATCATCAGGTCCAGCAATCGCTTGGACTCTGCCTTGAATTGTTTTTTTCGCATAATATCGTCTCCTTTTAGCACTCGTTAAGTGTGAGTGCTAATATTATATCGCACTTTCCCGAAAAAGCAACCCCCTGGAGTGAAAAAGTTTCTTGATTATCCGATATTTTGTGCTATAATTACCATGTATTATTATGTGCCTTTTGCTCTTTCGGGGGCAAACGGGCAGAGACAGAAAGTAAATAATTTAATGGAAATATAAGGAGTAGTAAGAGTAGTTATGATTACAGTAAGCAATTTGGGTATGCAATTTGGCGGCCAGTGGCTGTTCCAAAAGGTAGATCTGCAGTTCCTGCCCGGCAACTGCTACGGCATCATCGGTGCCAACGGCGCCGGCAAGTCCACCTTCCTGCGTCTGCTGACCGGTGAGCTGGAGTCCACCACCGGCGATATTGTGGTGGATCCCGACAAGCGTGTGTCTGTGCTGAAGCAGAATCAGAACGCATACGATGAGTACACCGTTATGGACACCGTCATCATGGGCAACCAGCGCCTTTATGATATCATGAAGGAAAAGGATGCCATTTACGAAAAGCCCGATTTCTCCGATGAGGATGGCATCCGTGCTTCCGAGCTGGAAATGGAGTTTGCGGAAATGAACGGCTGGGAGGCAGAGAGCGACGCTTCCCGTATTCTGCAGGGTCTGGGCATCGGCACCGAACTGCACTATGACATTATGGCCACTGTTGACCCCCGACTGAAGGTGAAGGTGCTGCTGGCGCAGGCGCTGTTCGGCAATCCCGACATTGTCATGCTTGACGAGCCTACCAACAACCTGGATATTGAAGCAATCAACTGGTTGGAAGACTTTTTGCTGGACTTCCCCGGCATGGTCATCGCCGTTTCCCATGACCGTCACTTCCTGAACACTGTCTGTACCCACACTGTGGATATTGACTACGGTAAGATCAAGATGTACGTGGGCAACTATGACTTCTGGTATGAGTCCTCCCAGCTGGTGCAGGCTATGATCCGCAACAAGAACAAGAAGAACCAGGAGAAAATTGAAGAGCTGCAGCTGTTTATTCAGCGCT
>JAFYNQ010000083.1 GCA_017548065.1 Oscillospiraceae bacterium | reverse complement strand
TATTGATATCTGGAACAAGGAGATCGGCATCCCCGCTGACCGCATTTTCCGTTTCGGCAAGTCCGACAACTTCTGGGAGCATGGCTCCGGCCCCTGCGGCCCTTGCTCCGAGGTCTACTATGACCGTGGCGAAAAGTACGGCTGCGGCAGCCCCGACTGCAAGGTCGGCTGCGAGTGCGACCGCTTCATGGAAGTCTGGAACAACGTGTTCTCCCAGTTTGACAACGACGGCCAGGGCAACTACACCGAGCTGGCACAGAAGAACATTGACACCGGCATGGGCCTGGAGCGTCTGGCTGTTGTTTGCCAGGACGTGAACAGCCTGTTTGACGTGGACACCGTCATGAACATCACCAACCATGTGACCAAGATCACCGGCGCCGCTTACGGCCAGAGCGTGAAGACCGACGTGAGCCTGCGTGTGATCACCGATCACATCCGTGCTTCCACCTTCATGATCGCCGACGGTGTGAACCCCACCAACGAAGGCCGTGGCTACGTGCTGCGCCGTCTGCTCCGCCGCGCCGCCCGTCATGGCAAGCTGCTGGGTGTGAACAAGCCCTTCCTGTTTGAGGTCGTGGAGACCGTTATCAAGGAGAACGAGAGCCACTACACCTACCTGCGTGAGCGTGCAGAGTACATCGTTCGTGTTGTTAAGAACGAGGAAGAGAACTTTGCCCGTACCATTGACACCGGCATGCGTATCTTCGGCGAGAAGCTCTCTGAGCACAAGGCAAACGGCGAGAAGGTATTCTCCGGCGCCGATGCATTCCTGCTGGCTGACACCTACGGCTTCCCCATTGACCTGACAGCAGAAATGCTGGAGGAAGAGGGCATGACCGTGGACATGGAAAAGTTCACCGAGTGCCGTGAGGAGCAGAGAGTCCGTGCCCGTGAGGCTCGTAAGGCTTTGGGCGACCTGGGCTGGGCAGGTATTGACTTCGGCTCCGAGGTCACTGCCACCGAGTTTGTGGGCTACGAAGAGTACAACTGTGAGGCAAAGGTGGTTGCTGTCTGCATCGGTGAAGAGGTCACCGGCTCTATTGCAGGCGGCGAGAAGGGCGTGATCGTCCTGAACAAGACTCCCTTCTACGCAGAAATGGGCGGCCAGGCTGCTGACCACGGTGTGCTGCTGTTTGGCGACAGCCGTTTTGAGATCACCGACGTTCAGAAGGACAAGGGCGGCCGTTACCTGCACACCGGCATTATGCGCAGCGGCAGCCTGAAGGTTGACGATATTGTCTGCGCTGCTATTGATGTGGAGCGCCGTAAGGCCATTATGCGTGCCCACTCCGCTACCCACCTGCTGCAGAAGGCACTGAAGGCTGTGCTGGGTGACCACGTACACCAGGCCGGTTCTCTCGTGGAGCCCGACCGTCTGCGCTTTGACTTCTCCCACTACTCCGCTGTGACTGCAGAGGAGCTGGCAAAGATCGACGCTATGGTGCAGGCTGCTGTGCTGGAGGGCTACGGCATTGATGTCCGTGAGATGCCCATTGACGAGGCAAAGGCCATGGGCGCTATGGCTCTGTTCAGTGAGAAGTACGGCGACACCGTCCGTGTTGTCAACATGAGCGGCTACTCCATTGAGCTGTGTGGCGGCACACACCTGGACAACACCGCAAAGGTCGGTCCTTTCCGTATTGAGAGTGAAGGCAGCGTTGCTTCCGGTGTCCGCCGTATTGAGGCAATTACCGGCAAGGTTTGCCTGGCTGAGATGGAGCTGGCTCGTCAGCGTGTGTATGACGCTTGTTCTGTGCTGAAGACAAAGCCTGCCGAGCTGGCACAGAAGCTGGAAAGCCAGGTGGAAGAGATCAAGGGTCTGAAGCGTGCCATTGAGGCATTCCAGGCTCGTGAGGCTGCCGGTGAAGCTGACCGCTTCCTGTTCGGCGCCCATGAGATGGGTGGCCTGAAGGTCATCACCGCCAACGTTCCCGATGCCGATGCCAACAAGCTGCGCCAGATGGGTGACACCCTGAAGGACAAGGCTGCCAACGTGGTTGCTGTTTTGTCTTCCATCAACGGTGAGAAGATCACCATCCTGGCTGTCTGCGGTAAGGATGCCATTGCAAAGGGCGTCAAGGCAGGCGACCTGGTGAAGACTGTCTGTACCGCTTGCGGCGGCAGCGGCGGCGGCAAGCCCGACTCCGCAATGGGCGGCGGCAAGGATGCCCTGAAGCTGGACGATGCACTGGCTCAGGTGGACAACTTTGTTGCTTCCAAGCTGTAAAATATGTACCGAAAGGTGCCGTCTCACAAGAGGCGGCGCCTTTTTTTGCTTGACTGCACGGAATTGGAGGTGTACACTAGGGGCATGAAGACGGGAGGTTTGATTATGAAACAAAAGCTGATCGTGTTGTCTATGGATGCCATGATTTTTGAGGATATTGCATACATGCGCACCAAGCCGAATTTCCGGAAATTGTTTGGAAAGTGCGCCCAGATCAATCATGTGCGTACGATTTTCCCTGCCATTACCTATCCCTGCCACACCACGCTGATCACCGGCTGCAACCCCGGCAAGCACGGTGTTTACAACAACGTACCCTTCAAGGATTACGAGGACAAAAAGAAGCACTGGTACCTGGATGCCAAGGTGATCCGGGTGGAGGATCTGTTTGCCGCCGCCAAGCGTGCAGGCTGCACCACGGCATCCGTTTACTGGCCCATTTGTGGCAACAATCCCAACATTGACCATATCATCAACGAATACTTTTTCTTCTATCCCGAAGATCCCATTGATGCCTTTTCCCGTATGGGCGCAAGCCGGGAGGCGCTTGCCATTGTGGAGAAAAACTGCGCAGAGATCCGCCACTATTTGCAGACCGGGGAGCGGAGATCCGGTATGTGTGACCGTTTCGCCATGGACTGTGTCTGCGATATGATCCGGGATGTGCAGCCGGATGTAATGCTCATCCACAACAGCAACCCCGACACCGCACGGCATCTGGGCGGTGTGTTCGGCAAAGAGGTTTACGAATCCCTGGATCGCACCGATGCCTGGCTGGGAGACATGATCCGGGCGCTGGAGGAAGCAGGCACGTACGACGATACCAACTTTGTGCTTCTCAGCGACCACGGACAGCATGACTACGACCGCCGCATACGGCTGAATGTGCTGCTTGCCCAGGGCGGTTTCCTGGATGTGGCGCCGGACGGCGGTGTGTATGACTGGCAGGCCTATGCCCAGTCCAACGGAATGTCCGCCTCGGTATATCTCCGGGATTCCGGAAATACGGCGCTGTACGAAAAGGTATATGCCTATTTGCTGGAACTGAAAAACAGCGGAAAGTACGGCTTCACCCAGGTGTACAAAACAGAAGAAGTAAAAGAAAAATACGGCACCTATGGCCCATTCTGCTTTATGGTCGCCACCGACGGCAAGACCAGTATCAGCGAAGCCTGGACAAAGGATGCCATTGAGGAATTGGGCGCTGACGAGCAGAAGCCCCGTTGCGCCACCCACGGTCACGAGCCGGATTTGGGTCACGATCCCATATTTATTGCCCGAGGCCCCGGCTTCCGGGAGGGCGCTGTGATCGAACGTGCCGAGCTTCGGGACGTTGCGCCCACCCTGGCAGGTCTTTGGGGAGAGTCGCTGCCCCAGGCGGAGGGTCAGTGTCTTAGGGCGCTGCTGAAATAAGGAGAAGCCCATGAAAAAGATTTTGGTTTTGGAGTTTCATCAGGAGACCAACACCTTCAATCCCCTGATCTCCCCTTTCCAACGGTTTCAGCCGGACTGCGTATTTGAAGGACAGGCACGCTACGAGCAGACCGTAAAGGCTGCAGGCGCAGTTGCCGGTGGTGTGGCTGCCATTGAAAAAGCCGGTGGCACGGTGATCCCCACGGTGTTTATGCGTGCCTCCTCCGGCGGACGGGCAGCAGATGAAGTGTTTGACCATCTGTGTCAACGGCTGGAGGAATACATAAAAAGAGAAGAATTTGACGGCATTTACGCTGCCTTGCATGGGGCTACCTGCACGCAGACCCATGACGACGCCTGCGGCGAGCTGCTGGCATTTCTCCGCGCCCGGGCAGGTTCACGGGTGATCGCCGCCTCCTTTGACCTGCATGCCAACATCACCCAAAAGGTACTGCAAAATGCAGACATTATCTGCGGCTACAACACCTACCCCCATGTGGATCACTACGAGACCGGCTACCGTGCCGGTAAGCTTTGCATGGAATACCTGGCAGGTAATCGGTATGCCATGGCAGCTGCCGGTGTGGCAATGCTGATCCCGCCCTCCGGGTACACCCACCTGAACGGTCCCTTCCGTCAGCTTATAGAAGCCGGAAAAGCCATGGTGGACAAGGGGGATATTTTGGATTTCACCGTCTTTCCCGTGCAGCCCTGGCTGGACATCCCGGAAATCAAAAGCCGTGTTGTCACCATAGGAAAGGACGAAGAAAAGGCAAAGCGTTGCGCAGAAAGCTTGGCGCAGCAGCTGTTTGCCCTTCGGGATGCTGCGCAGACACCCCTTACAGATGTGGAGGATATTATCACTGCCGCCGAGGAAAACACCAGCGGCAAGCCGGTGATCCTGGCAGATCCTGCGGACTCCCCCAACGGCGGCTGTGTGGGTGACAGTCCCGTGGTGGCTATGGCGCTGGCAAGCCGTGGCAGCCATCTGCGCAGCTGCATGTTTGTGGTTGACCCGGAAGGTGTGGAGCAGGCATTTGCCCTGGGTGTGGGCGGCAGCGGACAGTTTCGCATCGGCGCCGGCTTCACCAAAGGTATGCCCGGTCCTTTCTGCGGTAAGGGTACGGTGCGCTCCCTCCATGACGGCTACTTTGAGCCGAAGAAAAACGATGCCAAATATTTGGGCAAAACAGCGGTCGTACAGTTTGGAACCATGGATATTTTGCTGTGCTGCCAGGGCGCTGCCTCCGGTAGTCCCATGATCTACCGCAGCTTCGGCATGGAGCCTTCCCATTACGATCTGATCGTGGTGAAGGCCAACACCTCCTTCCGTGCGCCCTACAGCACCATCAGTGACCTGATCTATGTGGCAGACACACCGGGCGCAGGCGCTTCCAACCTGAAGCTGATGCAATGGGAGCGACTGCCCAAGGGCTGCTATCCCTTTGACCTGCCTGAGGATTACGTCCCGGAAAAGGCAGAATTGTATTAAAGCAAAAAGATGCTTTCCCGTCGTCATGGCAGGAAAGCATCTTTCTTTTATTTGCCGAATTTGGAGGGGGGACAGCCCACCACGGACTTGAACTGGCGGCTGAAGAAATAGATATCCCGATAACCGCAAAGCTCTGAGATCTGGGAAACGCTGTAGCGGTTGGTGCGCAGCAGCTCGCAGGCATAATTCATCTTCAGCTGGATGATGTACTGCTTGGGGGATAGTCCGTAGCAGCGAACAAACAGCTTTTTCATATAGGAATAGCTGATGCCGGACAATGTGGAAAGCGCCTCCATGGGCGGAAGGGTTTCCAAAAAATGCTCCCGAAGGTAGGCGGCGGTAGGCTCAATGATGGCACGGTAGCCCTCCCCTTTTGCTGCGCTGTTTTCCAGCTGGGCAAAGATCTCATACAGAAGCGCCATGCAGCCGTGGCGGTAGCCCGGGTCTTTACTGACCCAAAGCGCAAACAGCTTTTTAAACAGCATTCCCAGCTTGCCGCCGCCGGGAATGACGAAAGCCTCCTGAGAAATGGGTCTGTCCGTGCAAAAGAAAACGTCAATGCAGCTGCCGTTTTCCTTTCGCTGCACACTGTAGCGCTTTGTGGTCCCCTGGGGCAGGAAGCGCACTGTGTCCGGCTTTGTGTACAGCACCTGGTCACCGAAATACACCGTAGCTTCCCCGGAATAGTGGTAGATCAGTTCGTGTGAATACAGCTCCCTGCGGAATTCCGTCTTCTTTTCCGCATATTTTTCCGGGCCGACGAAAATGGCGCTTTTAATATCCGTTATGATAAAATTCCGTTCCATGGAATCACCGCCTTTTCATTAGCATAGCACAGGTTTCTTATTTATGCAAGATTTTTGTGCCAATTAGTGCAAATCGTTTATTTGGTGCATTTTCTTTTTTTGTTCCCGGCGGTATGATAAGAAAAAAAGACCGCGGAGCGAACGTCGGAGAAAAAGACCGCGGAGCGAACGTCGGAGGGCTGACGGGCGTTGCGAAATGGAGGATGCAGAGTTTGGAAGAGAGAGTTTTACAGTTGGCGGCTTTGTCAAGGCAGCAGGATCTGTATGCGCCTGCGGTGACAGAGATCGTGTATGATCCGGCGGATGAGGCGCTGCCGGAGGCGGAGTTTAACGCTGTACGGATCATTCAGTTTATTATGTCCCAGCCGGTGTATGTGACAGAAAGCAACCGGTTTACCGGCATGCTGCGGCTGACAAAGGCGCCGGTGCCTGCGGACGTGTTTTCCCGAAAGGGTCACAAGTGGTTTGCAGAGGTACGAAGCAAGTACTACGCCCCCAACTACCACGAAAACCTGGTGATCTTTGAGTGGCAGCATGCTGCGCCCAACTACAAATTCATACTGGAGCATGGCATTGAGGGCAGCCTTGCCAAGATCCGAAAGTACAAGGAGGTCTACAAAAGCGATGCCCAAAAGCTCTCCTTCCTGAAGGGCGTGGAGACGGTTTGCCTGGGTCTTCTGGATTGGTCGGAGCACTGCGCCGATGCTTGTGAAAAGGCGGCAGAGGGCTGCTCGCAGCCTATGCGGCAGCAGGAGCTGCAAAAATTAGCAATTGTCTGCCGCAACGTCCCCCGGAAGCCTGCAAAGAGCTTTTACGAGGCATTGCAGTCCCTTATTTTCTGCTTCCAGTTCCTGCCCGACAGCGTTGGCACCATTGACAGAACGCTGCTGCCCTATTACGAAAAGGACACCCAAAGCGGCGCCATTACCCGGGAGGAGGCAAAGCATCTCATCGGTGAGATCTTCATCCACCTTTCCAACCACGATCCCGTAGGTACTGTAAATGCCGACCGCACTGCCCAGTGCCATTTTGCCATTGGCGGCTACCTGGAAAACGGTGAGGACGGCTTCAACGACTTATCCCGTCTTATGGTGGAGACACTGATGGAGCTGGATATCCGCAGACCTGCCATGTCCCTGCGCTGGACCAAAAAGACACCCTACGAGGTATTGCGCTTCATGCTGGACTGTGAGCGGAATGACAAGAACAAGCGCTTCGCCTTTGTCAGTGACGAGCCCAGAATCCGTGCGCTGATGAACATTTCCGGCTTCTCCTTTGAGGATGCGGTGAAATACACCATGGTGGGCTGCAACGAGCCCTCCTTCCCCGGCGCTGTTTGGATGGGCGGCTGCACCGGCAATGCGGTGCGCAGTCTCACACGCACGCTGCTGGAGAAAACCGAGGAAATCGCAGGCAGCGAAAGCTTTGAAGACTTTTACAAGGTTTACCGTGAAGAGCTGAAAAAAGATATTTACAAGCTTTTGGAATACCAAAACATGTTCAACGATATCCGTGCCAGGGATATCAACGTGCTGTCAGCCTTTTTGCTGGACGGCTGCATTGAAAATGCCACTGCCCCCAACGCCTTTGGCTGTGAGAAAAAGATCGGCGGCTTCAACCTCATGGGTGTGACCTGCGTAATTGACTCCCTGACGGTGATCAAGCAATTTGTGTTTGACGAGAAGCGCATTTCCTTCCCGGAGCTTATTGCAGCGCTGCGGTGCAACTGGGAGGGGCAGGAGGCGCTGCGGCAGGAGATTCTGAAGACTGCCAGGTTCTTTGGCAACAACGATCCCCTTTCCAACGAAATGGCACGTCGGTTCACCACCGAGCTGCACACCATCACAAAGGACATCAAGCTGAAGCACGGCGCAAACATTCTCATCGGTACGCTGGCAGGCTATCATCCCCATCACAGACGGTACGGCAACATGACCGAAGCCACTCCCGACGGTCGCTACCGTGGCGACGGCTTCATGGTGGGTACGGGTCAGTGCGGCGGCAAGGACAGAAAGGGCATCACGGCGCTGATGCAATCCCTTGCCCAGATGGATCCCACCGGCATTCTCTGCGGCCCTAACGTATGCAACATGCTGGTGGAGCCTTCCATGGTGAGAAATGACGGTCAGTTTGAAAAGCTGTGCCGCATGATTGAGACCTATTTCCAGCTGGGCGGCATTCATGTGCAATTGAATTACGTGTCCAAAGAAGAGCTGCTGGCAGCCAAAGCAGACCCGGAGAAATATGCCCACCTGAAAGTCCGTGTGTCCGGCTACTCTGCCTCCTTTGTCACCTTGTCCGAGCCTTTGCAGCAGGACATTCTGGAGCGGACGGTGATCGGACGATGAAGGGTTCTGTTTTTGATATTGTCCACTGCTCCCTTGTGGACGGTCCGGGTGTGCGTACCTCCGTATTTTTCAAGGGCTGCAACTTAAGCTGCACCTGGTGTCACAACCCGGAAAGCCACAGCGCAGCGCCGGAAATTCTGTATTACAAGGACATTTGCACCGGCTGTGGCGCCTGCCGCTGTGAAAAGCCGGTGTGCGACCGTTGCGGACACTGCGCCCTGGTTTGCCCCACAGGCGCAAAGAAGCTGTCAGGCAGCACCATGGCCGCAGAAGCGGTGCTGGAGGAGGTATTATCCGACAAGGTGTTTTACGGCGAGGACGGCGGTGTGACCTTTTCCGGCGGTGAGTGCATGCTGCAACGGGAGTTTCTTTCCCACTGTCTGCAGCTATGCAAGGAAAACGGCATTCAAACCGCTGTAGACACCGCAGGAAACGTCCCCTGGGCAGCCTTTGAAGCCATTCTTCCCTACACCGATCTGTTTTTATATGACGTAAAGGTCATGGACAGCGGTCTTCACAAGCGCTGCACCGGCAGCGGAAATGCGCAGATCCTGGATAATCTGGGAAAGCTTCTGGATGCAGGCAAACGGGTTTGGGTGCGTGTTCCCGTGATCCCGGGCATGAATGACAACAAAGAAAATTTCCTTGCCCTGAAATCATTTTTACAGCAGCATCCTGCCCCGGAGAAGATCGAGCTACTGCCCTATCATGCCATGGGAGAGACAAAATATGCGGCTTTGGGCAAAACTTGTCATCCCTTTGCCGTGCCGGAAAAGGAGACTTTGGACGCCCTGGCAGCGCATCTGGATGGCGCAGCTGTGAGGAGGTAAGTCCACCGCTGCGATTGGTTCTTGCAATTGGAGGTAAAATCCGTTAATATAATAGCAGGAATCCGAATTGTAAAGGAGCGATATTCATGAAAAAAATCATTTCCCTTTTGCTGGTACTCATGATGCTGCTGGGTCTTTGCGCATGCGGCGGCGGTGAGGGCGGCAAGAATTATGAGGGCTTGCAGGTAGGCTTTGCCCGTGAGTCCATTTTGCCCGATCAGCTGGGTGTGCAGATCGCCGGCGGCGATGCCGCTGCCCGTCTGTCTGACGGCTACATTGACGAGGTGGCTGCCACCTGCATCGCCATCCGGGAAGGCGGCGAGACTATTCTTTTGTACACCATTGACTTCATCACTGTGGATCAGCACGTATACGCTGCCCAGGCAGACATTGCCGCTGCCACCGGCATTGCCCCGGAGAATATCATTCTCAACACCACCCACACCCACAACGGTGTTTCCATCCGTTCCAACTGGCAGGGTGTGGACGAATACCGCACCATGTACCGTGCCGCTGCAGTGACTGCTGCGCAGAATGCCATTGCGGATCTCTCCCCTGCTACCATGTACTACGGCAGCACCATGACCGAGAACATGGTCTTCGTTCGTCACTATCTTATGAACGACGGCACTACCTACGGCAACGGTCACGGCTCCACCGAATCCGGCTACAAGGAGCATCTGTACCCCTCCGACGGTGAGCTGCAGGTCATCAAGTTTGCCCGTGCCGCCGAGGACAAGAAGGATGTTGTGCTGATGAACCTGGGCGCCCATGCCACCATCAACAGCGCAAGCAACAATGCTCCCAACAGCATTTCCGCCGACTGGCCCTACAATGCCCGTTCCTATGTGGAATACGCTGTGGACGAGGACGGTCAGCCCGACACCACCCAGCCCACTGACTATCTGTGTGCTGTGTTTGAGGCGGCTGCCGGCGATCAGATCCCCAACTCCAACATGACGGACATTGACCCCTACGGCAACAAGTACCCCGAGTACGGCAACAAGATCGGTGAGTACTGCATGGGTGTGCTGGAGGGCGAGATGACCAAGGCCGAGGGCAGCGGCATTCAGCTGAAGGTGCATAAGTACACCGCTGCCACCATGAAGGAAGGCATTGAGGACGTACAGCGACTGGTGCAGGCCAAGGAGCTGGTTGCCCTCTCCTCTCAAAAGGGCGGCTACAGCCATCCGGACGTGTCCGCAAAGGTTGCGGAGTACGGCTTTAACAACTACCTGGAGGCCTCCGGTCTTGTGTCCCGTGCCAACTACCCCGAGAGCTACTCCATGGAGCTGCACCTCATGTCCATTGACGGTGTTTCCTTCATTTTTGCGCCTTACGAAATGTTCGGTGTCACCGGCCGTGAGATCAAGGACAATTCTCCTTATGACATGACCTTCGTGGTCACCTGCTCCGAAAACTCCATGGGCTATCACATGGGCTACCTGCCCCATGAATATGCCTGCGAGGAAAAGTTCTACGAGTACAGCGTTACCAAGTTCGCCCGTGGCACAGCAGAAGACCTGGCAAAGACCTATGTGGCGCTTTTGACCGAGCTGAAGGGCGCAGAGTAATTTACAAGCAAAAAAGCTGCCTCCCGGCATTGGGAGGCAGCTTTTGTTTTTGCAAGAGAGGACATATTTTTTGAAAAATCGGACATTGCAATTTCATAAAGAATCTGTTACTATTAAAATAGAATCCATGATTATAAAGGAGCGAGTTTCATGAAAAAGTCAGTATGCCTTTTGCTGGTACTCATGATGCTGCTGGGTCTTTGCGCATGCGGCGGCGGAGAAACCAAGGAAGATTACCAGGGCTTGCAGGTCGGCTTTGGCCGTGAGTCCATTTTGCCCGATAACATGGGCGTGCAGATCGCCGGTGGCGATGCCAAGGCACGTATTGCCGACGGTGTCCGTGACGAAATTGCCGCAACCTGCATTGCCATCAAAGAAGGCGACCAGACCATTCTGCTGTACACCATTGACTTCATCACCGTGGACAAGCATGTGTACACCGCCCAGGCAGACATTGCCTCTGCCACCGGCATTGACCCCAGAAACATCATTCTCAACACCACCCACACCCACTCCAGCGTATCTATCCGCTCCGACTGGGAGGGCGCAGATGCCTACCGTGAAAAGTACCGTGCCGCAACGGTCACAGCTGCAAAGGCCGCGCTGGCTGACCTCTCCCCTGCGGAAATGTACTACGGCAGCACCATGACCGAGAGCATGGTCTTCGTCCGTCACTACCTGAAGCAGGACGGCAGCACCTACGGAAACGGTCACGGCGCTTATTACGGTGACGAGGGCGAGCTGAAGGAGCATCTGTACCCTGCCGATGAAGAGCTGCAGGTCATCAAGTTTGCACGTCCTGCCGAGGACAAGAAGGATGTCATCCTCATGAACCTGGGCGCCCATGCCACCATGATGAACTCCATCGCCATTACCACCATTTCCGCCGACTGGCCTTTCAATGCCCGTTCCTATGTGGAATATGCTTTGGACGAAAGCGGCATGCCCGATACCGAACAGCCTACGGACTATCTGTGCGCCGTATTTGAGGCGGCTGCCGGTGACCAGATCCCCACCTCCAAGATTTCTTCCATCGCTCCCTACGGCAACAAGTACCCCGAGTTCGGCAACAAGATCGGTGAATACTGCATGCGCGTTGTCAACGGCGAAATGACCAAGGCAGAGGGCAGCGGCATCCAGGTGAAGATGCTCAAGTACACCGCTCCCACCATGCGTGAGGGCATTGAAGACTTGCAAAAACTGATGCAGGCCAAGGAGCTGGTGGCTCTGGCCCAGCAGGTAGGCGGCTACAGCAAGCCTGAAGTTACCGCAAAGGTAAACGAGTACGGCTTTGAAAACTATCTGGCAGCTTCCGGACTTGTTTCCCGTGCAAACTACCCCGAGACCTACTCCATGGAGCTGCACGCCATGACCATTGACGGCGTTTCCTTCATCTTTGCTCCCTTTGAGATGTTCGGTGTTACCGGCCGTGAGATCAAGGACAACTCCCCCTTTGATATGACCTTTGTGATCACCTGCTCCGAAAACTCCCTGGGTTATCACATGGGCTATCTGCCCCATGAGTATGCTTGCGAAGAGAATTTCTACGAGTACGATGTCACCAAGTTTGCCCGTGGCACGGCCGAAGATCTGGCAAAGACCTACGTGGAAATGCTCACCGAAATGAAGAGCGCTGAATAAGTTTATAACGAACCCCCCGGAGGTGCAGAAACCTGCACCTCCGGGGGAATTGTTTGCAACAAGCCAAGCTCCCAATTCCCTCTCCTGAAAAGAGGGTGTCAGCGAAGCTGACGGGAGAGGAACGGCGAAATCTAAGGTTTTTATAAAGTCTGTAGCAATGCGGTAATCGCTGGATCTCCGCCCGCATTCCTCATCCGACCCGACTGCGTCGGGCCACCTTCCCCCCGGGGGAAGGCATATTTGGCTGGGCATCGCAAAACACAGCCGCCCCTTTGGAGCACCGGGGGAAGGCATATTCTGTGGAGTATCGTAAAAACGCAGCCGCCTCCCGAGGTTTTGGGAGGCGGCGATTCTTATTGATTCAGTTCCTTCAGCACGGTGAGCGCGCCGGAAATCAAATGGGTGGCGCAATCGGATGCGAAGGGGGAGGTTGCTTTTTCATAGCAGTAACCGGGTTCGCCGTAGGCCTTTACGTCGGGGTAATAGCCTTCGTGACCGTTGGTACAAGCGGTGACCACCGTAAAGGGCGCCATACTCTGCTCCGCAATATCCATACCAATGGTGGAGAAGGGTTCACCGGGAAGACCGATAAAGGAAACATCACCGATACGGACACCGGAGATACGCAGGTCAAAGAACTCGGGACGGGAGAGGTTTGCGTTAATGCGCAGCGCCTCACGGTAGTGAAGGTCGGGGTACTTGTCAAGACCCGGTGCATGTTCGCCACCTTCACGGTAAAGCTTTACCAGCTCTTCTACCTGGGGCAGCTTTTCGGGATCCCAGGCATTTTTGCCTACCTGCACATAGGTATGGGCAACACGGAGAACGTCGCCGGCAACCGGCTTTGCTCTGTCATAGATCCGCAGCGCCACACCGGTAAGCTGTCTTGCCATGTACTTGGCAAGTTCAACGCCCTTGGGCGGTCTCTTTGCAGGGGTAATGGGATTGCGTGTGCCGCAGTTGCCCTCACAGCCCAGCAGGAACATGGTCTCCACCTTGTTCTCCAGGGCAGCATTGAACTGCTGCACCAGGTAACCGGGCCAGTCGGGACAGAAGTAATGACCGCCCACAGTGTCCGCATGGGTGCCGAAATGGAGCATGCAGATCTCCTTTGCGCCTTCCCGGAGAATACGCACCATACGCAGCTGCTCGTCGGGGGTGTCCACGGGGGCAACAATGTTGGGGTCTCTCACGGGAGGATTGGTGCGGACAGTGCCGTCTGCCATGCGATAGCGGCGGACAAAGGCGATGTCCTTGGCTTCACCGGCAGCAGTGAGGACGGTGGCAGGCTTCAGGTCTTCAAATGCCAGCTTTGCCACATCTGCAAACTGCATATAAAGCCGCAGCATAAAGAGATCCAGCAGGTCTTCCACGTCTTTTACCGGCAAAATACGGAATGCGGTATGGGAATGGACGCAGTTAATAAAAATCGCATCCTCGGAAATATCGCAAGCTTTTGCCACATGGGTTTTGATAATATCAAAAGCAGCCGTACGGATGCCGATGGACTCTACGTTAAAGATCACAGCCTTTTCATCGCCGCAGGCAAAGGCGGCGGCACGCATGTGCAAGGGGTCGGCAGTGCCTTCCGCCGGTCTTGCGTGATAATAGCCGGGGATATTCAGTCCCAAAGGCGGTTGAATTTCCTGACAGCAAAAGCCTGCCTGCAAAATATTTTCCATAATTTTCTCCTTACTCTGCCTGCAGCTGCTGCAGCACTTCCATAGCGCCGTCAATCAGCTTCTGTGCGCAATCGGGTGCAAAGGGAGAGGTGGACTTTTCGTAGCTGTAGCCCGGCTCTGCGAAGGCAGCGGCATCGGGATAGTAACCCTCATAGCCGTTGGTGATGGCGGTTACCACGGTCATGGGCATGGTGCTTCTCTCCACAATGTCCATGCCAATGGATGCAAAGGGTTCACCGGGCAGACCGATAAACGCAATATCACCGACGCGAATACCGGAAACACGCAGGTTGAAGAACTCGGGGCGTGCCAGATTTGCCTTGATGCGCAGCGCCTCACGGTAGTGCAGACCGGGGTACTTGTTCAATTCGGGGGCAAACTCACCCTTTTCACGGTAGATCTGCACCAAATCTTCCACCTCGTCCAGTCTGTTGGGATCCCACAGATTCTTGCCCACCTGTACGTATGTATGGGCAAAGCGCAGACAATTGGTTTCAGAGGGGATGGCTTTGTCATAAATGCGCAGCACAGCGCCTGCCACCATACGGGCACCGAACTTGGCGTTCTCCACACCCTTGTAGGTCAGCATGGGGTTATAGAAGTTTCTGTGATTCAGATCGCCCTCACAGCCCAGCAGGAACATAGTTTCCACATTGCCCTCCAAGGCTCTGTTCAATGTTGCCACCAGATAGCCGGGCCAGTCGGGGGTATAGAGCTTACCGCCGATCATGTCCGCATGGTTACCAAAGTGGACAATGAGAATTTCCTTAGCGCCCTCACGCTGGATGCGGACAATACGCACATGGTCGTCAGGCTTGCCGATGGGCGCAACCACATTCTCATCACCATAGGGAGGATTGGTACGGACAGTGCCATCCTTCATACGATAGCGGCGGACAAAGGCAAAGTCCTTACACTCTCCGATGGCGGAGAGAATGGTTGCCGGCTTCAGATCATTGAAGGCCAGCTTTGCGCAGTCGGCAAACTGCTGGTAAATGGTCAAAAGATGGATGTCCATATCGTCCATCTCCGGGCCTGCGGGTACAACAATAAAGGAAGTATGGGAGTGGATGCAGTTGATATACACAGACTCGGGGTCAATGTCACAAGCTTCTGCAACCTTTTTCTTGATGATCTCGTAAGCGCCCATGTTCAGACCGATGCACTCACAGTTGAAGATCACAGCCTTCACGTCACCGCAGGCAAGCGCGGTAGCACGCAGGTGCAGGGGGTCAGCAGTTCCCTCTGCCAGACGGACGGTGTAGTAGCCGGGAATGCGCAGACCCAGGGGCGGCTGCATTCTCAGAGAAGCAAAACCGGCTTGCATTACATTTTCCATAATCATTTCCTCCTTATACATTATCCATGAGCCATTTGATCAGCGCTGTGCGCCCTTCCTCGCTCATGGGAAAGGTTGCATTGCCTTCCATTTCCGACTTTTCGTAACAGAAGGGGCCGTGCCAGAACTCTGCGTGGATCTGGCTCTTTTCAAAGTCCACCTCTTTTGCCGTTGCCATTTCCACCTCCGGCACGATGCGGAAGCGGAATGCGCCGCAGGAGCCGGTGAAGGGGTTCTTCATGGCAAAGGTGTGGAGGGTGGGAATGAAGATCTCTTCCATATTTATTCCTCCGTAAGGGCTTCCATCTCGTCCAGCAGCCGGTCAAACAGCGCCAGCGCCTCCTCCACGGGAGCAGGTGTTGTCATGTCCACACCGGCGCCCTTCAGCAGGTCAATGGGACTCTTGGAGCAGCCGCCGGACAAAAACTGCAGGTAGTCCTGCACTGCGCTGTCGCCCTCGGAAAGGATGCGACGGGACAGGGCAATGGCGGCGGAGTAGCCGGTTGCGTACTGGAACACATAGTAATCGTAATAGAAATGGGGGATTCTTGCCCACTCCATGGCGATGCGGTCATCCACCACCATATCCGGGCCAAAGTACATTTCATTCAGTCGGCGGTACTCCTGGCAAAGGGTGTCAGCGGTGAGGGTCTTGCCTTCGGAGACCATTTTGCCGATGTTCAGCTCAAACTCCGCAAACATCACCTGGCGGTACAGCGTACCCTTGAACTGCTCCAGGAAATGGTTGAGAAGATAGGCTCTTTCCTTCTTGTCTGTGGTGCGTGCCAGCAGGTACTCCATCAGCAGCGCCTCGTTGCAGGTGGAGGCGACCTCTGCCACAAAGATCACGTAACCGGCATCCACGTGGTTCTGTGTCTTATTGGACAGATAGGAGTGGAGGGCGTGACCCATTTCGTGGGCCAGGGTGAACTGGCTGTCCAAAGTGCCGGTGTAGTTGAGCATCACGTAGGGATGCACCAGGGCGCCGGCGGAGTATGCGCCGCTGCGCTTGCCCTCGTTCTGGTACACGTCGATCCAGCGGTTGTCAAAGCCCTCCTTCAGGATGGCTCGGTAGCTTTCGCCCATGGGTGCCAGGGCATCGTACACCGTCTGCTTTGCCTGCTCATAGGGGATCTTCTTATCCACATCCTTCACAAGGGGTGTGTAGATATCGTAGAAGTGCAGCTCGTCCACACCCAGCAGCTTCTTACGCAGACGCACGTAGCGGTGCATCTTGGGCAGGTGTGCGTGTACTGTCTCAATCAGGTTCAGGTACACGGAGGTGGGAACGTTGTTGGCGTTCAAGGATGCTTCAAAGGCATTTTCGTAGCGTCTTGCCTCGGCATAGAACTTCAGCTGCTTGTTCTGGGCATCCAAAAGACCGGCTGCGGTATTCTTGAAGGCTGCAAAGCCATCGTAGAGATTTTCGTAAGCACTCTTTCGCAGCGCTCTGTCTGCGCTCTCCTGGTAGCTGATGAACGTACCCTGGGTCAAGGGGTGGGGCTTCCCTTCCCCATCCACAGCGT
This sequence comes from Oscillospiraceae bacterium, assembly GCA_017548065.1. Classification (GTDB taxonomy): domain Bacteria; phylum Bacillota; class Clostridia; order Oscillospirales; family Oscillospiraceae; genus Faecousia. Next base: position 4,754 of record JAFYNQ010000083.1, on the reverse strand, counting down.
CTTTAAATTTCAGGTCGGCATCGGAGAGCATGCCGTAGACCTTATCGGGAGTCTGCGCCATTTCACCGGCAGCTGCCAGCAGCTTCTCCTCCGCAGGAGACAGCACATGGTCACGGACCCGGCGAAGGCTGGTCAAATAGCGGCGGTAGCGCTCCAGGGGCGGATGCGCCTTATAGAAGCCATCCAGTGTCTCGTCGGAGATATTCATGATCTCCGGGGTGGAAAAGCTGGTGGCGGCATTCAAATTCACCGCAATGCTGATGAATTTACCCACCAGCTCCTGGAAATGGGCATCCCGGGTGTCCTCATCGGCACGGCGCATGCAGTAGTTTGCCACACGGCCTGCTGTGATGTTGTTCATTTCCTCCATGTAAAGGAAATTATAAAGGGTCTCACCGCTGTCGCCCAGGTGACCGGCAAAGGCAGTCAGCTCCTTCTCCTTGGCAGCCACAGCCTGCAGGTCGGCTTCCCAAAGCGCTTCGGTTGCATAAAGATCCTCAATGGCCCATTTATCGGCTTCCGGGATCTCATTTCTCGGACGGATATTGTTCATTTCTTCCATCATTCTGTCCTCCTGTGAATTCTTTTTATTATTATACCACAACCAATTACAAATGCAATCAAAACAGTTGCAAAATAAAAGAAAATATGCTAAAGTACCTCCTATATCAAAGAAGGTGAAAACATGAATAAAAAGCTTCGTGGCATTGCAAGTCTCTTCCTTGCCACCATCATATGGGGTTCTGCCTTTATTTCCCAGACCCTGGGCATGGATCACATCAGCCCCTTTGCCTTCCAGGCCATCCGTTGCTTCCTGGCGGTGGTGGGACTGGTGATCGTGATCTCCATCCTGGATCGGTTTAAAAAGGACGGCAAGACCTTCCTCTCCCGTTGGGCTGACCCTCAGCTGTGGAAGGCCGGCATCCTCTGCGGCATCCCCCTTTTCCTGGCCTGCAACATGCAGCAGCTGGGACTGGCAGCAGATACAGACCCGGGCAAAAGCGGATTTTTGACCGCCATGTATATTATTATCGTGCCGATTTTGGGCATTTTCCAAAAGAAAAAGCCGTCGGTTATGGTACCCATCAGTGTGCTGCTGGCTGTGTGCGGACTGTACTGCATCAGCTGTGTGGGTGTGACCTCCATCAGCACCGGCGATCTGCTGACCATCGCCTGCGCCTTTATGTTTGCGGTGCAGATCGTGTTTGTGGACAAGTACGCAGCCAGCGTTGACCCTCTGCGTCTGAACGCCATTCAAGCGGCCGTCTGCTCGGTGATCTCCGCTGTGATCATGTGCTTCACCGGCATGCCCACCGTAAAGAGCATTGTTGACTGCGCACTCCCCCTTGCCCATGCCGGCTTCCTTTCCATGGGCGCTGCCTACGCATTTCAGATCATCGGACAGAAGGACGTGGAGCCTGCGGCGGCTTCCCTGATCATGAGTCTGGAATCTGTATTTGCGCTGCTGTTCGGCATTCTTATCATGCAAGAACCCCTGGGTTTTTGGAAGCTCCTGGGCTGCGGCCTCATGTTCACCGCCGTGATCCTCTCCCAGATCCCCGTAAAAGCAAAGAAATAACCTACACCCGAAGGGCATTGCTCTTCGGGTGCTTTTTATTCATTTTTGCGTACGAGTTTGACGGCAATTTGGATGTAAAAACCCAAAATCCGTTGGGACTCTAAGGAAATAAGAATCGTCAAAAGTACCCTTGACTTTTCAAACATTTGTGTGGTATAATGTACGTGTTCACGTAAGAGTACGTAATTTTCAAGGAGGTAATTTATGAGAGTAACCGAAAAAGAATGTCCCTATTTGTGTTTCTACAAAAGCTATTTTGACGTACTGAAGCCTTATTCCGATGCGGAACGAGGCCGCCTGATCACCGGCATGATGGAGTATATGTACTATGGCAAAGACCCGGAATTTGAAGGCAACGAACGTTTTGTCTGGGGTCTGTTAAAGTGGAACATTGACCGTGATGTGGAGGCTTACACCAGCCGCTGTGAAACCAGCAGACGGAACGGCAAAAAAGGCGGCAGACCGAAAGCTACCGTAACCCAAGAAACCGACGGGTTTTCCGAAGAACCCGAAAAAGCCAATAAGAAAGAGAAAGAGAATAAGAAAGAAAAGGAAAATAAGAAAGAAAATAAGAAAGAGAATAAGAAAGAGAGTGAGAATAAAAAAGATATGCCGCAGAATGCTGCGGCAGCTGTGGCACACACACCTTTTACGATCCCGGATGAAAAAGATATTACGGATTATTGTCTTGATAATCAGCTTTGGATAAATGCCAAACGCTTTGTGGAATATTATGAAGCAAGAGGCTGGCGCCTGGGTGGTGAACCGATCCACGATTGGCGACCACTGGTGCGCAGCTGGGCAGATACGGAATACGATCCGGAGAACCCGTATGCTTCTACCCTGGCGCTGATCGAGAAGTACAAACGGGAGCAAGCGCAGGGGTAGTTGTGGGTGCGACAGAAGCAGAATGCGCAGGCGCTGATCAAGGAACGAAAACGCCAAACAAGGCATCATTCCTCGTTTGGCGTTTCGGGTATAAGACTTATTTGTCTGCCATGATCAGGCGCTTCATGGCTTCAATGCCGACTTTGATAGCGGCGCTGGTGTCTTCGGTCATAGGCTGCTGAAGACCTGCCTTTTCCCGCTCCTGATTCCACACCACGTGGAAGCAGCTGCCGCAGCGGACACCCAGGGCGGCGGCTACCACAAACAGCGCTGCCGACTCCATTTCACTGGCCTTGACCCCCAGGCGCTTCCAGCTTTCCCATTTCTGCAAAAGCTCGTAGTACACCGGGGATTTCTCCGGGCTGTGCTGACCGTAGAAGGAATCTTTACACTGGACAACACCGGTGTGGGTGCGGTAGCCCAGCGCCTCGCCTGCTGCCTTCAGGGCGGCGGCAACGTCAAAGTCCGGCACTGCCGGGAACTCTGCCGGGGCATACTCATAGCTTGTGTGGTCATAGCGCACAGCGCCGGTGGCAACCACCACATCACCGGGAAGAAGCTCCATGGCAATGCCGCCGCAGGTGCCTACACGAATGAAGGTATCTGCGCCGCAGGCAACCAGCTCCTCCATGGCGATGGCGGCAGAAGGGCCGCCGATGCCGGTGGAGCAGACAGACACCTTTTCACCCATAAGGTAGCCGGTGTAGATATTATATTCCCGGTTGTAACTGACCTGGACGGGGTCATCAAAATGACTTGCGATGGCTTCGCACCGTCCGGGGTCACCGGGGAGGAAGCAATATTTGCCCACATCCCCGGCCTTACAGCGGATATGATACTGCAGTTCCATTTCCTGCATGGTGATCCCTCCTTAGAACAAGCTGACCTGGCTGGTGTCCGGGAGTTCTCCGAAAGCACCTGCCTCCTTCAGCATCTGAATGTGGGTCTTGGAGACCTTGGGGCAAGCCGCTGCCACCTCTTCAATGGACAGGAAGTTCTTGCCCTCTCTGCCCTCCATCAGGTTCCAGGCGGCATTTTCGCCCAGGCCGGAGATGGCAACAAAGGGCGGACGCAGCTTACCGTCCTCAATGAGGAACTTGGTGGCATGGCTCTTATACAGATCAATGGGCAAAAATTCCAGTCCACGGATGTAGAACTCGTAAACCACCTCCAGTGTGGTCAGCAGATCTTCATCCTTGGCAGTTGCCTCTTCGTTATCGTCAATGGCTTTGATATTGGCCTTTACAGACTCCAGACCGTTGGTCATCAGCACCGCATCAAAGCCGCCCTTCTGACTTCTGCGGTAGAAATAAGCCGCATAGAAGGCCAGGGGGTGGTAGACCTTAAACCAGGCGATACGGAATGCCATCATAACGTATGCCACGGCGTGCGCCTTGGGGAACAGGTACTTGATCTTCTTGCAGGAGCCGATATACCACTCAGGAACACCGGCGGCAACCATCTCCTCTTCTGCGCCGTCGGGCAAGCCCTTGCCCTTACGCACAGACTCCATGATCTTAAAGGAGCGCTTCTCCGGCATACCGCAGGAGATCAGGTAGATCATAATATCGTCACGACAGCCGATGGTCTGGTCAACCCGGGCGACGCCGGAGACGATGAGGTCCTTTGCGTTGCCCAGCCACACGTCGGTACCGTGGGTATAGCCGGAGATACGCACCAGGAAGTCAAACTTCTCAGGCTTTGTGTCCAGCAGAACGCCACGGGTGAAGCGTGTGTTGAACTCCGGCACTGCAACAGCGCCGGTGGGGCCAAGCAGCGGATCGTTTTCGTAGCCCAGCACCTTGGAGGAGGTAAAGATGGACATGGTCTTCTTATCGTCCAGAGGGATGGTCTTGGCATCCACGCCGGTCATATCCTCCATCATACGGATCATGGTGGGGTCATCGTGACCCAGCATATCCAGCTTCAGCAGGTTTTCCTCCATGGAGTGGTATTCAAAGTGGGTGGTGATCTGATCGCTGTTGGGGTCATCTGCCGGGTGCTGCACCGGGCAGAAATCCCAGATCTCGTTTTCCTGGGGAATGACGACCAGGCCGCCGGGATGCTGACCGGTGGTACGGCGGACACCGACGCAGCCGTTTGCCAGTCTTCCCTCTTCCGCACGGATGACGGTCTTGCCACGCTCGGACATGTACTTTTTCACATAGCCGAAGGCGGTCTTTTCCGCCACCGTACCCACCGTACCTGCACGGAACACATGGGAGGGGCCGAACATCTTGGTGCAGTAGGCATGGGCTCTTGCTTGGTACTCACCAGAGAAGTTCAG
>JAFYNQ010000010.1 GCA_017548065.1 Oscillospiraceae bacterium | reverse complement strand
GACGCAGACGATGCCGACCGTGCCATTATGGATATCTATGCCGCAAGCTATGTAAAGCTTCCCGACGGCACTGTGCTGGTAAGTGAAAATGAAGTTGCTTACAGCCTCTACGATATCCTCTTGCTCCTGCAGACCCAAAACCCCGAAGCCTTTCATCGCTTCGTAAATAATTACAATATCCAAAGCTGGTTCTGAATAAAAGCCGGAGATGGCGTCCCATCTCCGGCTTTTTATTGCGTTTTGCGACATCCCACAGAATATGCCTTCCCCTGGGGGGAAGGTGGCCCGACGCAGTCGGGTCGGATGAGGAATGCGGGCGGAGATCCAGCGATTACCGCATTGCTACAGACTTTTATAAAAACCTTAGATTTCGCCATTCCTCTCCCGTCAGCTTCGCTGACACCCTCTCCCCGGGAGAGGGTGTTTAAATTTTGCGTGAATTGTAAAATTCTAACGCAAAACAACATAAAACTTGCCAAATTCCTGAAAATAATTTATAATAATAAAGTATTTTGAAAAATTCTATTTCAAAAGGAGAATTTTTATGAAGCGTTTGTTTAGTTTTTTGCTTGTGCTTTGCATGGTTCTGTCCATGGTGCCTGCGTCTGTCTTTGCTGCAGAAGAACGGACAGTTTACCTGGATGCCAAAGGCGGCAATAATAACAACAGTGGTTTGACAGAGGATGCGCCGGTGAAAACCTTGGCGCAGGCATATTCTCTCCTCTCCGGTGCTTCTGCCGGCCGTATTGTGTTTCTGTCCACCACGGAATTTACGGCCAACTACAACGCTCCGGTGCATACGATTCCGGTTACGTTGACCTCCAAAACCGGCGCAGAGGGCTTCCGAAGCGAGAAAAATGTGTATTTCCGTGGCCCCACCACTTTGGAAAACATGACGGTCACCAACTATTCCGAGAACAGTTATACCTTGCTATGCGGTGGCGGACATAAATTCGTCATTGGCGATGGTGTGAATTCTGTTGCAGAAAACGGCTACTATTTCTGCCTCACCGGTGGTTCTAACAGCGCCACAGTTTCCTCCGTTGACCTGACGGTTCGTTCCGGTCACTGGCGCAATATTTATATCGTTTCCCATGCTGTCAACGGCATTGTCACCGGCGATTGCACTGCGGATATTTCCGGCTGCATTGTAGATACCGGTATCGCCATGGGCTACAAGGGCATCGCAAAGGGAAATGCCAATATCACCATTACCAACACCACCGTAACCAATGTCTATCCCTGCTCCACAAATACAGCCGGCGCAGTAGAAGGCTCTGTGACCATTACATTGGGCGAAGGCGCTTGTGTAGGAAACGTGTATACAGACAGCAGCTCTATGAGCTATGTGAAAGGCGGCGTTACCTATTATATTGACGGTGCTGAAATTGATACGATTAAGCGCTCCAGCCAGCACGCCAGCACCGGCGAAACCGTGGTAAATGTGAAAAGCGGCACGGTAAAAACCTGCAAGGATGCCGCCGATGCTGTGAACATCGACATTCCCGAAAATAAAACCCTGATCCTGACCGGCGAAACAGAAGCCGATACCCTGAAAAGCGCAGGTACGCTGGAATTTTCCGGCAGCGCAACCCTGACGGCCAAGGCTGTCGCCGGCAGTGTGTACTGTACGGTGGACGGCACTGTGCTGCCCGGTCATCTGTACCTGGATGCGCCTGCGGATGCGGATATTACTTTTGACAAAAGCACCGGCATTCAAAATAACAACGGCCAGTGGACAGTGGGCGGCGAAGCAGGTGAGGATAATTTCACCGGTCTTGTGCTGGTGGCAAAGCCGGATGTGACGGTTACGCTGTATACCGGCTATGTGGATGGCACAAAGCTGACCCCGGACAAAATTGTGGAGGGTGAACAGAACGCCTATTATTATGATATTGATAAGGGTGCTTATCGTTACATTGTCTCCGGAACGGGCTATTACAAGATCGAAAAGATCGTCTACATGACCGAGGCGGAAGCTGCCACCAAGACGGTGGTGGACGTGACACCTCCCGTGAAATCCGGCAAGGGCTGGGAGCAGACCTCTGTTGTTCAGCAGTATTCCGATGAGGTTTTGAACGGCGTGCAGAAGTCCGAACCTTCTCTGTGGCCTACCTATTCGGATGTATTCACCACGCCCTGGTTCACCGTGGAGCGTACCGAGCATCAGATGACCACCCAGGATCAGATGAATGCCTTTATTGACAGCCTGGATGACGAAAACGATCATATATATGTTTATAATGCAGGCTATTCTTCTATTTATAGCTTTGATATTTCCGCCATTGTCCTTACCAAGGCAGACCTGACCGGCACCAAGACTTTGGAAGAGGCAGCGGCAAAGCTGGATAAAACAAAGCCCACCATTTTGTACCGTGCCCACATGCACGGCTCCGAACCTGCCTCCGGTGAGGCTGCCCTTGCCATTTTGCAGCGGCTGGATGGCACATTGGGCGATGATGTTCTGGATTCTGTCAATATTGTCATGATCCCCCGACACAACCCTGATGGCGCTTATACTTATACCCGTGATGTGATCGGTGAGGTTGACCCCAACGGCGATCTGATGAAAATGCGCGTTGGCGAAACAGACATTTATATGCGTGTGTTTAACTTGTTTGCGCCGGAAATCGTGCTGGACGGTCACGAATACACCACCAATATTGCCCAAAGCAACCTCAGCGACGGCGATGCTATGATCGGTTTTGGCTTCACCCTGGAAAACAGCGATGCTTTCCGGGAGGCTTACCGCCCCCTGGACAAGCAGATGCAGGAGAATCTTGCTGCCAACGGCTTGAACTACCGTTATTACACCAATATTGTTAACCACAACGGCGCAAGCGTTTCCCGTAGCTTTACATCCTTGCAGGGAACGATGTTTATGCTGATTGAATCCCGTGGCATCCGCAGCGGTACCACCGGCTATGCCCGTCGCATTATCACCCAGGTGATCACCATGCAGACCGCCATTGAATACGTGGCAGAAAATGCCGATACCATCAAGTCTTTGGTGGCGGCAGAGCGCCAGCGGATCATTGACCTGGGTAGCACTTACGAAGAATCCGACCAGGTGCTGCTGGAACTGGAAGCAACCTCTGACACCTCCTGGAAGCACACCCAATCCACCAGTGACCAGGCTGGCACAGTAAAGACCAGCACCAAGACCCCCACCGTGTGGAACAAAGTTGTCCGCAGTCGTATTGCGCCTACTGCTTATGTCATTCCTGCCGGTACAAGCTATGTTTCGCAGGTGCTTGCACTGCTGGATAAGCAGGAAATTAAGTATACCTACATTCCTGTGGGTGCTACCGTGCAGCTGCAGCAGTATTTCATGGACGGCAGCACGGTGACTTTGGGGGACGAAGAAGCCGTCACCTTCGGCAAGGGCGCATATGTATTTTGCAAGAACCAGGTGAAGGGCAATATTCTCTCCATGTACATGGAGCCGGATGTGACCAAGTCCAGCGGCAGCAGCTTTGTGGGCATGGGCATCCTTCCCAATATGGGCGGCAGGCTGCCTCTGTACCGCTACTGTCATGACCTGAATACCGACGGCTTTGTGGACTATACCTTCACAGAGGTTGCCGCTGCATCCCTTACGGTATACCTGGACGGCACCAACGGCGCAGATACCAATGACGGTCTTACACCGACTACCCCCGTGAAGACCCTGGAGCAGGCATATGCCCTTTTGAATGAAACCATCAGCCTTGCCGCTGCCGGCTCTGAGGGCACGGTGGTGGTCAGCGGTTTGTATGACTTCGGCGCCCAGCAGGCCAACCTGCCTGCGGCAGATTTCCCCGTAACCATCCGTGGCAACACTGCAGATGACGGCTTCCTGTTTACCGGCGGTGACACCCAGGAGAAGCGCACCCTGGAGATCCACGGCGACACCACCTTTGAAAATCTTACCCTGAAGATCAACAACAAAGAGACCTTCAACTATATGCTGGGTAACGGCTACAAGCTGGTCATCGGTCAGAATGTCAACACCATTCCCTATAAGACAAATGCGTACTTTACCCTGGCTGGCGGCGACTACGGCTACACCGATTCCACCGCTTCCACGGATTTGACCGTCCTTTCCGGTCAGTGGCGCTCCATCTATGCCGGTGGCTACCGTGCCTCCGTGACGGGTGCAGCCAAGGCGGTCATTGAGAATTGCTATGTGTACCATAGCATCGCCCCCACCTACTGCGGCAACATCGGCTCTTCTGACATTACCATCCGCAATACGGAGGTTGTGGCGCAGTCCACCTCTGCCATTTACTGCGGCCCGATCGTCTATAATTCCAGCTATGCGGTAGGCGCAATTAAGGGCGAGAGCAAGCTGACGGTTGGGGACAATGTGACAGCTGCCGCCGTTTATGCCGGCAGCCGTGAGCGCGGCAACACCGAGGATCTGGTGACGATCACCATTGCGGCCAACTCTGTGAGCATGCCTATCTATAGCCGCCCCCATGCGGAAAGTGAGGGCAAGGTGAACCAGGTTCTTCTCGTTCTTGCCAATGACATTACCGGCAATCTGACACTGGACACCACTACGCTGGATATGGCTGGCTTTGATATTACCGGCAATTTGACCGTTGACGGAACGGTTACGGTATTTGACTCCGCTACCGATGATTACGATGTTTCCGACGGAAAGTATGGCGAAATTACCGGCGCTGTCAACGGCACACTGGTTGCAAAAGACGGCTATATTGCCGCAGCCGGTGGCTTCCACAAGTTCGGCGGTCAGTATATTAGCTCCGTGTCTCTTCGTCCCGGCAATGCCGGTATCTACTACACTGCCACCTTCCTGGCAGATGAGGTGCTT
>JAFYNQ010000082.1 GCA_017548065.1 Oscillospiraceae bacterium | reverse complement strand
GGACACCACAAGGTGTCCTTTCTTTTTTTGCCGTACGGGAAGCGAAAGGCCGTTAAGAAAACAGTCCGGTGGACTGTTTTTAGGCCGTGGGAGATTCCAATCACGCTCGGCGGCTGTCCGTAGGACAGTTGACGATCGTGATTTTACCGACAAAATCCGCACCTTCCGGTAGAGCACGAAGCCTCAACGCAGGAGAGGACACCACAAGGTGTCCTTTCTTTTTTTGCCGTACGGGAAGCGAAAGGCCGCCCCCAAACAGTCCGGTGGACTGTTTTTAGGCCGTGGGAGATTCCCAAACAAGTTCAGCTGCTGTCCGCAGGACAGTTGCCGTTTTTGTCAACAACCCTGCTAGGAGGTTTAGGCTGAAAAGTAGCATCTTTTTGCTTGACAAAATCAAAAAGCTGGGATACACTAATCGCATCGGCACTGTAGGCGTATTTTCCTCGATTTTGCGAAATGATTTCCGCAAATTGAGCACGAGACAGTGCTGATAATTCTATTCTCTGGAGATTATAAGCACGGCTTTTTCCAGATAAGTCATACTCTTCTACAGAAAGTTTAGCAATAAAAGGTGCACCGTTGATTGAAACAGGTGTATACAGGTAGTGCATGAATTGTGTGCTACCTTTTTTGTTTCCTGAACTCTTATAAGAATTTCCTGTTCTTTCGCCACAAGCAGATCGTAAAAGAAAATATCAAATGGAAACTGTTGACATTTCCTGTCATCGTGCTACACTATAAGTGTAGAAAAATAAACAACGGAGGTAATGTTATGAAGAAGTATTTACTTGCTATGTTGGTATGTCTTTGCTTTGTGCTGGTGCTTGCCGGTTGCGGTTGTGACCATGAGTGGGCGGCTGCCAATTGTACAGCACCCAAAACCTGCGAGCTGTGCGGTGAGATCCAGGGCGAAGCCAAGGGACACACCTGGGTGGAAGCCACCTGTACTGCTGCCAAGAATTGCTCTGTCTGCCATATAACAGAGGGCGAGGTCCCCGGTCATAACTGGGAAGAGGCGACCACAGAAACCCCCAAGACCTGCCTGACCTGCCAGCTGACAGAGGGCAGCAAGATTCAGACAGACCCTCGTTTCACCACCGAAGCCACAAAGCATATCCAGGGCAAATGGACTTGCGAGGTGGAGCTGAACGGTGAGCTTATGGGCATGCCCGGCTACTTTGAGTCCCTGCCCTGCACGCTGACCTATGAGTTTGGCAATGCAGGCGACCTGCTTTGCAACATTGAGGTACATGACGCCATCGCATTTATGGATGAAATGAAGCGGATGACCTCGGATATGCTCTACGAGAGCTTTGCAGCGGAAGGCCTTTCCAAGGAGCAGGCAGATGCCGCCATGAAAGAAGCCTACGGCATGAGCATGGAAGAATACCTGACTGCTTATATTGACTCTGTGGACATGGACGAGATCTTTGCTGCATTCAAGTCTGAGCAGGTCTATTATGTGGGTCAGAACGGCATCTACAGCAGCGACAGCTGGCTGCGTGAAGAGTTTGATTTCAGCGAATACACCCTGGAAAATGACGTGCTGATCATCAAAGAGGATGTCCTGGAAGAGGGCGGCGAACCCTTGCAGTGGAAGCGCGCAGCGGAATAACAGAACGAAAAGTCCACCGGAATTTCCGGTGGACTTTTTTATCAATTAAGCTTTCTTCTTTTTCTTCACCAAAACTACGGTGGTAACTGTAGCGGCTGTCAGGAGAACAACTACGGTAATGACCAGCGCCCAGTTAATGGGAATGCGTGCAAGGATCTCGGTTTCTGTTTCCGGGCAGGTGGTGCAGGTTCTTTGCTGCTCGCCTTCCGTAAACCAGGTGGCAGCTTTTGTTTCCTGCCAGGGGCTGAAGGGATGGGCGGTTTTTTCTGTGGGGGTATCTACGATCGTATCATTGCACAGTGTACACACGTGGGTGGTATATCCCCCTTCGGTGCAGGTGGGCGGTGTCACGGTGTCGCTGTAAGTATGCGCTGCCAGGTCTGTCTCTTCGGTTTCCTTGGTGTCGCAGGCGATACAGCCACGTTCCTTGCTGCCTTTTTCAAGACAAGTGGCCTCTTTTACCACCACCCACTCACCGAATGCGTGGGTGCCGGCGGGTGTGGTGCTGTCCTTGTAGGAGGTTTTGCAAACCTTGCAGGTGTGGGTGGTGTAGCCGTTGTCCTTGCAGGTAGGCGGTGTAACGGTGGATTCGTATTGGTGTTCCACCTTGGCGATGCTTTCTTCTTCCTTCATGTCGCACTGGGTGCAGGCACGGACTTTAAGACCGGCTTTGTCGCAGCTGGTTTCCCGTTCTACTGTCCACTGTCCCCAGCTGTGCTGACTACCGCAGTATGCCAGCCAGGTGATCTCGCCGCCGTAGTTCTGCCGGACGGCTTCTGTCCAGGTGCTGTTGCTTCTGGGATAGTAAGCAGAGGCGGTGATGCAGTTGAAAACATGGGAATCAAAGGCAGGAGCGTTGCCTGTGAACTGGATTCGTTTCAGGCTGTAGCAGTTGCCAAAAGCGTCCTGCATGAGGTGTGTAACACCGGCAGGAATGGTGACTTGGGTCAGCTTGGTGGAGTAAAAGGCGTTGGGCGCAATTTTTTTCAAGCTGCCAGGCAGTGTGATGGATGTAAGCGCACTGTAGCCAAAAGCAAAGTTTTCAATGGAGGTTACACCGCTTGGAATGGTGATGCTGGTTAAATTGGAGCAGTAAGCGAAGGTGCTTGCGTCAATGGTGGTGATGGAGGAGGGCAGCGTGACACTGCTTAAGCTGGAGCAGCCCTCAAATACACTGCCACTTAAGTAGGTGACACTGGAGGGAATGGTGACGGAGGTCAGGCTGTCGCACTCTTCAAAGGCGCTTTTCTCAATGGTTGTAACACTGCTTGGGATGGTTAAGCCGGACAGCTTGCTGTCCCCATAAAAAGCAGCCTGACCGATATTGGTCACTGTGCCGGGGATAGAAACGGAGGTGACGTGGCCAAGATGGCAGAATGCGTTGTCACCGATGGAGGTGATGCCGGAACCAATGACGATCCGCTTTACTTTGATCGTTGAATTGCGCCAGGGGTTGGTTTCGCCATAGCCGGAGTAGATATAGTCCCGGATGGCGCCGGAGCCGGAAATGGTCAAAACACCATCGTCAGTAAGTGTCCATGTGGCGGAAGCACCGCAAGAACCGCTTTCTGCAGCGCTGACCGGGAAAACCAGCCAGCAGGTCAGAATGCATATAAGACAAAGAACCATGATAAGTACACGTCGCATAAAATCTCCTCCTATTATTATCTGTGGGCTTTTTATATTATATCAGCGCCTCTGCCTGGCGGATGAAGCCGTCTTGTTCGGGTTTGGAGATGTTGTTCCAAAGCACATTCCAGCCGCACACACGGATCTGCAGATCCTGATACTTTTCCGGGTACGCCTGGGCATCCCGAAGGGTGTCGGCGTGGAAGACGTTGATGTGCATGGCATGACCGCCTAATTTTATAAAGGTCATAAGAAGACCGTACATAGCCTGCAGACCGTCTTCACCCTTCACGGAAGCGGGCAGCAGACCCACATCCAGGCAGGCATCCCCGGGGAAGGCGGTGGCATCCACCTTGGTGGCGGAGAGAATAGCAGCGGTTGCGCCTGCGCGGTTCTGCCCCATGGAGGGAGAGATGTTCTTGGACAGCTCCTCGCCCATGCGCCGACCGTTGGGGGAGGCGGCAGTCTTTGCGCCCTGGTCATAGGACTGCCGTGCCACATGGAAGCCGATCGTCCAGTAGCCGCCCCGGTTTTTGGCATTGGGCTTGCCGCCGACCAGACCGTTGACAAAGGCGGAAAGCTCTTTGGCGATGCCGTCGGGCAGCGCCTTGTTGTTGCCGTATTTGTTGGGGTCACGGAGCAGACGGGTGCGCAGTGCATCGTTGCCTGCAAAGTCCGCATCCAGAATATCCCGAAGCTGGGACAGCGTCAGCACCTTTTCTTCAAATACATACTTTTGAATATTTGCCAGGGAATCCGCCGTATCTGCCAGGAAGCCAAACTCCATCACGGTGATGTTTTGGGCAGAGCCGCCGCCCAGGGCATCCTTGCCGGTGGCAATGCAGCTGGGATAGGTGGCGGAGATCATGGACTGGGGATTGATGCAGGACAAGTGATCCTCAAAGCTGTTGACCACGGTCATGGCGGTTTGGATCAGGTGCGCCAGCTGATTTTTGTACGCCTCATAGAAAGCGGAGAAGCTGTCAAAGCTTTCGGCTTCGGGGCTTTTTCGCCCGCAAAATTCTCCGGTGACACCGTCACAGCCGCCGTGGAGGGCATACTCCAAAGGTTTCAGGAGGTTTACATAATTCATGTCCGTACACATAGCGCCCTGGGGACTGTACTCGTAGCAGCCTTTGATGTCGCAGGTGCGTGCGGCATCCTTGGAGATACCGGCACGCTCCTGGGCGCTGCGGATGGTGGCATCGGACACAAATACAATGCTGTTTCTGCCACGGCGGATCATGTCCAGCGCCTTCAGGATCAGGTCCTTGGGGGTGCTTTCTGCCACTTTGATCTGCACCTTGGGGTTGTAAAGACCCATTTGGTCATACACATCCAGGAAAACGTAGGACAAGGGATTGATCTGTGTAGACTCGTCCTCCTTGCAGCCGCCGAGATACACCGGCTGATTCCAGTAGTTGCCGATGGCGGTAAACTGCAGGAAGAAGCAAGCCAGGTCGTGGCGAAGGGAGTCTTCCGAAATGCCATTTTCCAGATCCTTCTTGTAGAAGGGATAAAACAATCTGTCAAAATTGGAAAGAGAGCGTACCTGCAGACCCTCCACATGCTCGCAGAGCATAAAGTACAGATAGTCTGTCAGCAGCGCCTCATAGAAGGTGGACGGGGCTGCTGCCTGCAGATTTTCCGTGGCCTTTGCCAGGGACAGATTCCCGTCCTTTTTCGCCTGGCGCTGCAGCCGCCCCAGGAAGGCAAGGATCGCCCGGTAGGTGATGCGGATACCCTCGTAAAAAGCCGCCTGCGCTTCCGTCAGTGATGCCCGGTTTGCCCGTGCCGCTTCGCTTTCCCGAAGAAGACCCACAAAGCCCAGGGAGAAAATGCGATCCCAAACCGGCACGCTGTGGTCATAGTCGGGACGAATGGTGGCGGCGCCGCTTTTCAGCATGGCGGCACGCACAGCCTCCGTCTCCGGGATCTGCTCCGTAAAGACCGCCTTGTGCCAGCGGCTGATAAGGCAGCGGTTCAGGGGTCTGTCAATCATATGGATGGCAGGAAAAATATCCCGCTTGTCGCAGCAAAGACGTGTGTTTTCCAAAACATAGGCAAAGGCCTTTGCCTTCCGCACCGGGTGGGGAAGCGCTTCCAAAGCCGCATCCTGCGCCAAAAGTCCTGCCTCCAGCGCCTCCGGGGACAGCCCGGTATCCGGCGCAAACAGTTCATCGTTGCGAATAAAGCGCCGATGGGAGTTAAAAGGCTGATCCTGCCGGTGATATTTATTCATGATGTAGTTGTATTCTGCCTGGGAAAGAAACACCATATCCATCACTCCTTTTCTTAAGTATACCATATCTGGATTTTCTACGCAACCACAAGTAAAAGGGAAGGCCGCCTCTGCAAAACTGCAGGGGCGACCGCAAGTGCCATTTGCCTGAGAGGTGTTAAAAAGCGCAGGCTGATATTTACAGCCTGCGCTCAGTCTATTTATTCGTTGCTTTCTGTTGTCACACCGTTGTTGGTCACACTCAAATATGGGTATGTTTTGTCTTTTGGCATATAAAAGAACCACTGTTCACTTTCTTCTGATAACCGGTGACTCCCCTCACTACTGAATATTTCAATTTGAACATCATTGTCTAAGACGATAAAGAGGTCATTTACTTTAGATACTTCAACAGAACGAACAGTCTGCCCGATCAGTGTTTCCCCATGTTTTGCGATGTTGAGGTACATATCGTTGTGCTTATGGTCTTTTTCATCCCAGCTTTGATAATCCCGAGTTGTAAGTAGAATTTTTCCGTTGTGGATGATCCGGGCAAAGCAGCTTACATGGATCTCATATTCC
>JAFYNQ010000081.1 GCA_017548065.1 Oscillospiraceae bacterium | reverse complement strand
ATCAACGCCGATCAGTACGACCTGGTCGTCAACGGCTACGAGAGCGCTTCCGGCGCTGTGCGCAACCACGATCCCGAGATCATGGTCAAGGCCTTCCAGATGGTCGGTCTGGGTGAAGAGGACGTAAAGGCCAAGTTCCCCGCTATGTACAACGCATTCACCTACGGCGCACCTCCCCATGCCGGCGCAGCCCCCGGCATTGACCGTATCGTCATGCTGCTGTGCGGTGAGGAGTCCATCCGTGAGGTTATCACCTTCCCCATGAACAAGACCGCTCAGGATCTGATGATGGATGCCCCCACCACTGTTTCCCAGAAGCAGCTGGATGATGTGCATATTCTCATCAACGAGAGCCATCTGCAGTAATTGGAGGTTTGTATGAAATATCCCGTATCTGTTTGGCTTGATTACTTTTATATGATCCCCGTGGAGGAAGCCATCGCACGGATGGCAAAGGCCGGCTTCACCCACGGCGAGCTGTCCATCCTCCATTTGGCACAGCTGATGGAAAAAGGCAACCCCGAAGCCATCGGCAAGGCGCTGCGTCAGTGCGCTGACAGCCACGGCTACACCATCCCCCAGGGTCACCTGAGCTTCAAGGGCGGCCTGGTGGATGATTCCGCACTGGAGCGACTGAAGCCGGAGCTGGATATGTTTGCCGCTGCCGGTATCGGCAAGGCAATTCTCCACACCAACGGCGGCGCAAACCTCACCGGTCTGGAGCGCTATGAGCGCTGGGTGCATTACACCCGTCTTCTTTCCGAGTATGTGGACGGCACCGGCGTAACACTGTGCGTGGAAAACATGTACAGCAACCCCTTCTTCTCCACTGCGCAGCAGATCAAGAAGTTCCTGGCAGACGCAGGCAGCAAGAACCTGGCCATCTGCCTGGACACCGGTCACCTGCATCTTTGCTACAAGAATGACCGCCCCAAGAAGCAGTCCCAGTACGAGTTCATCACCGAAGCCGGTGACCTGCTGCAGGCGCTGCACATTGTGGATAACAACGGCCTGGGCGATACCCATCAGATGCCCTACAGCGCCCGTACCGGCGTGGATTGGCAGGATGTCATGCGTGGTCTGCGGGATATTGACTACAAGGGTCTGTTCAACCTGGAGATCCTGGGCGAATGCCGCGCTCCCATGCCCATCCTGGAAGCCAAGCTTCCCTACATCCGGGCAATGTGTGAGTACATGCTCTCCGACGAATTTTTGGCATAAAATAAACGGTGCTGCTTTGTTGCAGCACCGTTTTTTATTGAAACATCGGGGTAGACAGATAGCGGTCGCCGGTGTCAGGAAGAAGGACCACGATGTTTTTATCTTTGTTCTCTGCCAGCTTTGCCAGCTCCATGGCGGCGTGCAGCGCAGCGCCTGCGGAGATACCTGCCAGGATACCCTCTTTTTGTCCCAGGAGTCTGCCGGCGGCATAAGCCTCCTCTTCTGTAACACAGATCACACGGTCATAAACATTCCGGTCAAGCACCGTGGGAATAAAGTTTGCGCCGATGCCCTGGAGGCCGTGACTGCCTGCTTTGCCGCCGGACAGCAGCGGAGAACCGGCAGGCTCTACAGCCACCACCTGCACCTCGGGGTTCTGCGCCTTCAGGTACCGTCCCACGCCCGTCAGGGTACCGCCGGTGCCCACACCTGCCACGAA
The DNA here is from genome assembly GCA_017548065.1 of Oscillospiraceae bacterium. Lineage (GTDB taxonomy): Bacteria > Bacillota > Clostridia > Oscillospirales > Oscillospiraceae > Faecousia. Next base: position 10,032 of record JAFYNQ010000081.1, on the reverse strand, counting down.
GATATCTACATTGCCATCTGTGTCTTCCCAGATCTCCGGGCCCGTGGAAGCCTCGTGAGCGGCAGGATTGGCAGGGTTATCAAACTGACCGGGGATAAAGCTTCCGGGAATGGAAGCAGCCAGCGCCTCAGCTTTTTCAATGGCGCCCTGCATGCCCAGCTTACCCTCTGTCAGCACCAGCTCTGCGCCGTAGGCGGTCATCAGCATTCTGCGCTCCATGCTCATGGTATCGGGCATGACGATGATCACACGGTAGCCCTTCCCCACCGCCACCGCCGCAAGACCGATGCCGGTATTGCCGGAGGTGGGCTCAATAATGGTCGCACCGGGCTGCAGCTTACCCTCTGCCTCTGCTGTCAGGATCATGTTCAGCGCCACTCTGTCCTTCACTGAGCCAGCCGGATTCAGATACTCCAGCTTTGCCAGCAGCTTTGCCTGCAGCTGCTTTTCTTTCTTTATATTCTGCAGCTCCAGCATGGGGGTATGCCCCACCAGTTCTGCAACTGATCCGTAAATTTTACCCATATCCGCACCTCCATGTGTGTTGTTTGCATTATAAATCCCATGCAGTTACTTGTCAACTGTTGACATTATGCCCCGGCTATGATATAAAAAGCAAAAAGTAAAATAAGGGGGTTACCCTATGTCTGAAATTCAGAAGCAAATTGAAAACGTAGTGGACACCATTTTGGAAGATTACCGTGGAAACCGGGACATTGACAAAATGGAGGTCTTCCGCCAGCCGGACAAGGACGTGATCATTGATATTATTGAGAAGCTCCGCCGCATCGTGTTCCCCGGCTACTTCCGTGATAAAACCTACCGCATTTACAACGCCAAGCATAATCTGTCCATGCTCATTGAGGACGTGATGTGCAACCTCAGCGAGCAGATGGCTTTGGTGCTGCAGGACACCGAGACGCCGGAAGCCGACGCTCAGAAGCTTTGCCTTGCCTTCCTGGGTCGCATTCCTGCCGTCCGTGACATGGTGCAGACCGACCTGCAGGCCGCCTATGACGGCGACCCTGCCGCCACCGGCATGGCAGAAGTCATCTTCTCCTACCCCGGACTGTTTGCCATTACGGTGTACCGTCTTGCCCACGAGCTGTATGTACTTAAAGTACCCATGATCCCCAGAATTATGACAGAGCATGCCCACAGCATCACCGGCATTGACATCCACCCCGGCGCCACCATCGGCAAGAACTTCTTCATTGACCACGGCACCGGCATTGTCATTGGTGAAACCACCGTGATCGGCGAAAACGTAAAGATCTATCAGGGCGTTACCTTGGGCGGTCTCTCCACCCGTGGCGGTCAGAGTCTCCGTGGCAAGCGCCGTCATCCCACCATTGAGGACAACGTGACCATCTATGCCAACGCCTCCATTCTGGGCGGCGAGACCGTGATCGGTCAGGGCTGTGTCATCGGTGCCAGTGCCTTTATCACCGCCTCTGTTCCCCCTTGCACCACCGTCAGCATGAAGATGCAGGAGCTGCAAATGAAGCCCCGTGGAAACTGCACCGGCTGCAAAGAAAATCTGTAAACAAAAACCGACATTGCCCGTTGCGGCAATGTCGGTTTTTTATTATACGTGATCTTTTACAGCTTCCCAAAGGTTATTAAAATAGTGATCAAAACCTTCGTCATTGGGGTGGAGTCTGCCGTCGGCAAAGTATTTGGTATCGTGAGGCACCAGGGTCTGTCCGTCAATGACCATCACATTGGGCAACTTTTCCGCGGCCGACCTGACGCCCTTCTCAATATCAAAGAAGGAGGTAAAGGCACGTGGATTCTCCATGTCAGCGCGCCAAATGGGGGTAATGGCAAAAATCTTTGCATCGGGATAATTCTTGTAAATTTCTGCAAAGAAGCCGTTGCAGTCAGCGGTGAACTTTTCCGGTGTCTTGCCGGTAAAATCGTTGGTTCCGTAGGCGACAAAAATATAATCCGGTTCAAAATCATCCCGAAGAGCTGCCAACTCCGGATCAAACGTCTCTGCACCCACAGCTTTGCTGACTTCCTCCGCATTCAGCCTTTCCGCCATTCTGCCCATCTGTCGGGAGGTGTTGCGCATGGCATCAAAGCCCTGGGTAATGGAGTCACCAAAGGCCAGCAGCTTCTTTGCAAACCGAATGGGCTTGATCACGCTGCCGTCATCCAGGGAAAAGTCTTCCAGTGTCACGATCTTGTTCCAGGGAAGATACACCGTCACAGACTTCATACCCTTACCCAAAGAAAAGTTTTTCTCATAGCGGCCCATTTCAAAGGCAATATCTGTATAGATTGCCGGGATCTCCATATGGGAGAAATTATCCATACTGCCGATCACCTTGCCGTTTACCGCCACATCCAAAGAAAAATAGCTGCGGGCAGAGGCATGTTCAAAGAGACCACGGACATAGAGATTTTCACTATCTGTCTCAAAGCAAAACTTCACACCGGTGGCCGCCAGACTTTTCAGCACCAGAGCTTCTCTTCTTTTAGGATAGATCTCCAGCTGCTCTTTTGTAAAACGATAGAACCGAATACCGGCTTCTGTCTCCTCCACGGAAACAGCGCCGCTGGTAATCGCTCTAATTTCATCAACAGTCAGTTTCATGGCATTACTTCCATTCCGGGTCTCCAAGGGGGAAATAGGTAGTGTTGGTGTTTTCAAAGTTGAACACCTTCAGGTCTGCACAGTGGATACCGGGGCTGTCGCAGGGTACGATGCCGCCTGCACGCTCCAGCCACCAGCCCTTAAAGTGCTGAGAGGATTTCAGTGCCACATACTTCAGAAGATCCCAACGGAGACCTGCCACACGGAACACACCGTCGTCCATAGGCTGGGTACGGTTAGAGCCTACGATCACGCAGACATTACCCACCTCCAGGCAAACAGTAAGACCCAGGTTGGTGCGGCCACCGCCGCCCATGGGAGATTGGTTAATAAACACGCCGTCGGAAATGGTCTTGACATAAGCGCCCTTCAGCTCCAGAGGCTCGCCGTGCAGCTTGTCCATCTTGGCGCCCAGCATGCAGTCGATCTTTGCGCCGATGCCGGCTTTCGCTGCCTGGGCAGCTACCTCGGGGTCATAAATATAGCCGTAAGCAGAACCGGGAAGATTCCGCTTCACCATTTCACGCACCAGGTGCGTGCCGTCGCCGGGACCACCGCCACCGGTGTTGTCAGAGGACTCGTTGATCACAATGGGAGCCTTGGAATTATCCAGCTGCATAGCCAGGTCAAATGCCTTCTCTGCGGAGTTTGCAGGCACAGCAAAGTCTCTGCGGCGATTCCAGGCATAGGTAGCAATGTCATGGGCGACCTTGTCAGCCGTCTCCTGATCCTCTGCCACGGTAACCACCGTAACAGCGCATTCTGCCACGTCTGCATAGGGGAAGCCCTGGAAGAAGGTAGCTGCCATGAGCTTTTCCACCTCTTCTTCCTTTCTATAGCACAGCTGCTGCACATCATGGGCAGGGCCGGAGGTGGTAACACCCTCTGCCGGTGCAATAAGCCAGGGCAGGCGCGCCAGACCGATGGCAGGACGGGTGCCGGTCTTTACCATCTCCACCAGCTGCTTGAAGACGATAATGCCGGTCTCAAACATATCCACATGGGGATAGCCCTTAACACCCACAACGGTGTTTGCCATAGCCACCAGAGGATCGTCAATGTTTGCGTGCAGGTCCATGGCAATGCCGATGGGCATATCAGCGCCGAAGCGCTCACGGACAGCACGGAGGATCTCTGCGTCGGCATCGTGGTAATCATCTGCCACACCGGCGCCGTGGAGGTTCAAAGCGATGGCATCCAGGGGCTTTTCCTGATGGGCTGCCCACATAGCTTCCACAATGCGGTCACGATGAATTTCCATTGCCTCCTTGGTAATATGGCCGGAGGGGGTGCAGTAACCCATAACCGTGGGAACGACCTCCACGCCCAGTTCCTCACCGGCAGCAAAGAAGCCGCCTACGTAGTTGCGAACGCCGCCCATAGTGGCACGCAGATTCTCACCTACCAGGGCACGGTCCAGGATCGCCTTGGTAATGGGAATGTTGGAGAAAGAGTTTGTTTCGTGGTGAAGACCACCGATTGCAATACGCATAAACATTGCCTCCCAATATAAAATCTAGTCTTATTTAACAACTTTTGCCACGCTTTGTCAATAGTAAAAGCATACTTAATTCCGATGCAACGCCTTCCGCAGCACCGGCACCAACAACAGCGCAGCAGCGCCGCCGATCAGGGCGGTAAACAGCTGCGGCCAGGCGAACGTGGTAGGCAACATATTCAGCATAGGCGGTGCCAGCACCACAATGTCCCCCAGCTTTTTGCCCAGCAGTGCGCCGGATGCCACACCGCAGATGACCTTGACCACCAGCAAATACAGCAGCGCAAATTTCGCACCGGCCGCCACAGCCACTGCCACCGGCTGCCGCCAAAAGCGTTTTCCCTCTCTGCCGGCAATAACGTACAGTAGTGTTACATAGATGGCATTGCCCAACATAATGGGCAGCACTGTCACAAAGTTGGGAGCGATACCCAACAGAAAAGCGCACACAGGGCTGATCAGTGCAATGGTAAGACCACCACCAAGGCCGGTAAAGAGCGCCGCCACTGCCAACACAGCGTTCACGCAGGAGCCGGTGACCAGCTGACCCAAAGGCTTTGTTACCGCCTGCAGTGCCACCAAAAGCGCCAGCAAAACAGCAGTCTCTGTGATATAACGAATTTTCTTGCTCATAAATGGTTCTCCTTCAAAAAAGTGGCTTGCCACAACGTGATTTTATAACACAAGTTTACCACACCCCACACCGCATTTCAACTGTTACAAACTGGATTTTCATGCCCTCCAAATTCTTTTTAAAGTCAAGGCTTGTTTGCTTTTATTATACCGCGCTCGTCACAAATGCGATCCCGTCAAAGTTTCAGCACTACAACTTTCTGCGTTACCTATACATGCGCAACAAGAGAAAGCAGCAACACCCCATGACATACCGTCATGGGGTGTTACTCGTATGCTTTTTGATAAAAAAACGTTTAAAGCGGTTTATTCTTCAATTCATTAAGATCTTTGTATGCCCAAGGACCTTTCAGGAACCACTTACCGAAGTATTTATATACTTCTTTCAAGCTCATTTTTCTTCTTCTTTTTTCTTTTCCAAGAATCACCCAATACGGCACAAAAATCGCAAGCATCCCATAGAGTGTTATTGTAAGAACTACTACACTAGGAATCGGTCCAACAGATATGAACAAGACTACAAGCAAGACATAAACATAAACCGTCATGCCCATCCAAAATGGTAAACACCAGTGTATAAAAAGGTGGCAATAACCCACAACAAGACATTTCAGGATAAAGATTATTGGAGTAAGCAGAATTTTAATTATATCTCCAAAAACGCCGGAATCAGAACTATTGGAAGACGTTTCCGGCACCGGCTGCCGTTCTTCCCCTCCCCGTTCCTGTTCCCGTTCCTGTTCCCGTTCCTGTTCCCGTTCCTGCTCCTGTTCCTGTTGCTCTTCCCGTTCCTGCTCCTGTTCCTGTTGCTCTTCCCGTTCCTGCTCCTGTTCCTGCTGCTCTTCCAGTTCACGCTCCAGCTTTTCTTTAATGCGCTCATCACGCTCTTGCTTAAGCGCCTTTACCTTCTCACGAACATCGCTGTCCATATACTTACATTCCAGGCAGCGGTTCTTATCTGTACAATACGAACCAAAGTCATAAACGTCCAGATTGTCATTAGGCAAATTCAGGCAACGCCAATTGTTTCCATCCCACCAATAATTAGGACATCTGAAATCGCTCATTTGTTTATCTCCCCTTCTTTATTCGTTTTTTTGATTGTAGCACACACTTTTACAATATGCAACAAAAACATTCCACAATCTTTCACCATCATGGGGTGTTACTTTTTAAACTGACTACTTTTTAATCTGCAAAAAGAGGCTGTCTCACGATACAATATAAGACAGCCTCTTCTAATTATTTATATCTTGCAATAAAATCGTCCACATTCACCAGAATGCCGCCGTTCTTTCGGGACTCCTCTGCTGCAAAAACAGTCAGATGGTTCTCCACGCTGGTGCGGATGGAAGAAAGAGAATTGCTTTCCACACCGTTCACATACAGATCGTGAACATCAACCACCAGTCCCTTATCGCCACCGCCATGGCCACCGGCAATGGTCTGATCCATGCCCTCGGGGGATGTGTCAATGGTGATGGTAATGGGTTTGCCGTAGGTTTCGGAATTCTCATCCTCGTCACTGTAGATAAACAGAGAGATGGTCTTAAAGTCTGTAGAGATCAGTTCGCCCTTTGTACCCATGATATGCAGACGTCTGCCGCCCTTATTGAAGGCAGACACGGTAAAGACTGCAGTCTCGCCGTTTTCGTACTCCAGGTTCACGGTCTGATGATCCATAACATCGTTGTCGCACTTATAAACGCAACGGCCGTAAGCGGTATTCTCCACTGCCCAGGTCAGATCCTCATAGGTGGGGTTAACCTGACCGGTTGCCTTTCTTCTCCAGGTCTGGGGCAGACCCTGTCTGTCACGGTAGACCTCATAGGCATTGTAGGGGCAGGTCTTCAGATGGGGGCAACCGTCAGCGCAGCGATCGGTAGCGCCCTCCGGTGCATTCTCCGGGGTAAAGTGAGACAGATGGCCAAAGGACTGCACCTTCACGCAGCGGCTGCCCATGAGCCACTGGATCAAGTCCAGGTCATGGCAGGACTTTGCCAGCAGCATATTGGAGGCCTCTGCCTCATTGCGGAAATCACCACGCACGTAGGAGCTGCTGAAATGCAGGTTGCCCACGCCCTCGGAGTGAATGAGATTCATAATCTTGCCTACCTTACCAGCCTCCAGCAGTGCCTTCACCTGCTTCAGGAAGGGGGTATAGCGCAGAACGTGGCAAACCGTCACACGGACACCCTTTGCCTCTGCTGCCATCTGCAGAGCAAGGCACTCCTCTGCAGTGGGTGCCACCGGCTTTTCCAGGATCAGATCATAGCCCTTTTCAATGGCCATGAGCGCAGGCTCCATGTGCATTCTGTCCAGCGTGCAGATCATTGCCACATCCGCAAATTTCTCACGGCTGAGCACGTCCTTATAGGAGGCAAAGCACATATCCTCCGGGACACCGTTTCTCTCCCGGATAAAGTTACGGGCGACCTCGCTGGGGTCAGCAACCGCCACCATTTCCATATCATCAAAACGGAGTGCCTCACCACTATACCGGCGACCACGCTGACCGGCACCGATCAAAATATATGTCATTTTTTTCATAAGATGTTCCTCCTGTTCTTGCTTTTACTTTGTCCTTATGATAATATAACAGAAAAATAAAATCTATAGCATTTTAGACATTATATTTTATAATTTAGTCAAGAGAGGACGCCTATGGAAGAGAGAGTATACCCGGTATTCCCACTGCAGAAGGCCATAGATATCACCGCTCTGCACACCGCCTTTGCACGGCAGATGGAGACAGAGCGAACCAGCAGTGGCGAAATCCATAACTTTTGGGAAATATTGGTGGTCTCCCGTGGGGAGATCTCCGTTGCCACCGGCCAGGATATTTTCACCCTGGGCAAGCAGGAAATGGTGATCCACAAGCCAATGGAATTTCACCGCCACTTTAATCCCGGCACCCAAGCAAGCACCTACGGTGTCATTTCCTTTGATGCGCCGCTGATGCTACCGGCAGAGGCAATGACCTATCCCCTTGCCCCGGAGCTGGTGCAGGAGTTCTTCGCAATCATCCGCCTTATCCGTGAGAACACAGTCACCGACAAGCTCTCCCCCCTGGCATTACGGGGACGGGATATTTCCCAGGAGGTCAAGTCCCGATTGGAGCTTTTTCTGTTGCAGGCCCTGGCAGGCGATTCCCGTCCTCACCGGAATTTCAGTCCGGAATACAAGAAGATCATGGCCTTTTTATCCGAGAACGTCCATGCCGGTCTGACCCTTCCGGAAATCGCCCGGCAGCTGCATATGAGCGTATCCAATGTAAAACTGATCTTCTCCCGGTATTCCGGCATGGGAGTGATGAAATACTACACAAATCTAAAAATGCAGGCCGCCGTTACTTATTTGGGGGAGGGTCTTTCCGTAAAGGAGGTAGCCGAGCGTCTGTCCTACTCCTCCCAAAGCGCCTTTTGCACTGCCTTCAAAAACCACACCGGCCTCCCCCCTTCCCAATACTCCAGCCGACGTGGCTGATGCATAAAGGCTTTGCAAATACTAGGCTTTTGTGTTATACTGTTTTTGTTATTGGTTCAAATATACACGCAACAGAGGAGGCAGATTTATGAACAAATTCACATCAACCTTTAACTTTGACGACATCGGCAAGAAGATCAAGGCAATCGCAAAATGGAGCTGCTGGATCACGATCGTGCTACTTTGGATCAGCGCTGCTATCTTTTTTCTCGTTTGTCTTTCCAACAGGTATTTAAATGACATGCTCTGGATACCCATGGTCACGGCAGCCTTCGGCCCGTTCGTTGTTTGGATAACCTTCTGGCCGCTGTATGCCTTCGGAGAGCTGGTGGACAATAGCAGCATTCTTGCTAACCCCCAGAAAAAGGCGGCTGAAAAGCAAGAAAAGGCCGACAATGCCCGTGAGCAAAAGCGCATTGCCGAAAATCAGAAAAAGCAGGCAAAGGCAGCAAAAAGCGCTATTGCAAACACAGAAATCAGCGAAGAAGAATTCATTGACATTACCTGTCCCCATTGTGGTGAAACGCTTTCCTACACAAAGGAGCAGCTCCAAATCCCCGATGGCCTGGTCTGCCCAATGTGCGACACCGTATTTAAAATTTAATCAAACAACCCAACACCCAAAGAAGACCTACGGCATTGAAGCGCCATAGGTCTTCTTGTTTCATTTGGAGAAACTACTCAACATTTAGAATATCAATTTTTCGTTTTTTCAATAGATACCGATGCTTATATAATCATCATGATTAATAAAGAGTCTTATATAAAAGAAAAAGAAGCATAAAGATTCTATAAGAATCGTTATAACTCATGAAGATTGCGGAAATATTGCAATTTTAAACAATTGGTGGTATAATAAAGCAAAAAACAAATAGAGAGTGTACCGTATGAGGAAAAGACTATATTCTATTATTGAGCCTGCTGATAATGGTGATAAGTTTAGTAGTATCTATGATCTTATAATGATGACGACAATCATTATAAGCATTATTCCCCTCGCATTTAAAGAAAAAAACATTGTTTTTCAATGGATTGACTACATAACGGTTAGCATTTTTATAATTGACTATCTTCTTCGTTTAATAACTGCCGATTACAAGATTAGAAAATCCGTTGCATCATTCTTTGTATATCCAATCACACCAATGGCAGTTATTGATTTGCTTTCAATACTCCCTTCTATATCTGTCCTAAATAGCGGTTTTAGATTACTTAAACTTTTCAGATTATTAAGAACCTTAAAAGTTCTTCGAGCATTTAAGTTTTTAAGATACTCAAAAAGTTTTGACATAATTGCAAACGTCTTTAAAAAGCAAAAAAAGATTCTATCAGCCGTTGCGACTATGGCCATCGCATATATTTTCATATCTGCCCTTGTGATATATAATGTAGAACCCGAATCGTTTGAAACTTTTTTTGATGCCATTTATTGGGCTACAATATCACTAACAACAGTTGGTTATGGTGATATATATCCAATTACAACAATCGGACGTATTGTTACAATGATTTCTTCCGCATTTGGTATCGCAATTATCGCACTGCCCTCTGGTGTTATCACAGCGGGTTATCTTGATGAAATAAACAAAGACGAAAACGCAGAATAAACAACGACACCCTATGACTTTTTGACAGTCATAGGGTGTCTTCATTTTTTCATTTGTCGTAAATGTGTCGTAAATCGGTTTTTACAAGGTTTTGAAAACCCTGTAATACCGCTATTTTACGGCACTTTCTTAATCAAGGGGCTTCATTGTGGGGATTTCAGACAAAGGATTTTTATTACTTATCATACGCATAAAATCTATCCTTT
>JAFYNQ010000080.1 GCA_017548065.1 Oscillospiraceae bacterium | reverse complement strand
TCCGGCGATATGGTTCCCGGTACTGTAGAGGACTCACCTTGATTTAAGACCGATGTATTATAGCATAGCATTTTCAGGAAATCAAGTACTTTTTAATAAATATTTACACAAAATTGAAAGTTTTTAACCAGCAAATGCAGACAAAGGCTTCAGTTCATTGTCGCAATGCGATCTGCGTAGGCCTTCAGTACCGCGCTAAAGGCTGTTTCATCCCCGTCAAAGGCTTCCGAAGCAGCAGTATCAAAAGTGCCGGTCACATTGTGATAGAACAAAATGGTATTATTTTCATCCGGGTAAGTGAAATAGAAATCCTTGCAAGTAAGCGCAGCACTTTCACTTCCCAAAGAATACACACCCCTTCCGACAGCAGCATTGCTTTCACCGGTCTCATTATAGACAGTCATATCATCCAGCAGGTAATAACGGTTGGCGGAAGTACCTTCCAACAGCAACACCTTATCATTATCGGCCACAGTAAATGCGCAAAGGATTCTAGTGCCGGTGCAGCTCTCACCTTCCAGGCTGTCTACAGCACAGATCATCAACTCCAGAACACCGTCACTGTTGATATCTGTAACGACATAGCCGATTTTATCCAGCATGTCCCGTTCCAGTCGCTGCACGATCTCATTAACACCCAGCATACCCTCTCTTTCGGCAAAGCCATCCAGGTGGGTATCGTCACCGATGATGGCAAGCAACTTCTCACAGAGCTTACCAAGGAAAGCGTCATAAATTTCTGCATCCGTCAAGGCTGCAGCTTCGGTGGTTTGTATCGGTTCTGTTGTTGCAGCAGTGGTTTCCTGCTGCTCAGCACCACCGCTGCTGGCGCAAGCGCTCAGGCAAAGCATGCAAACGAAAAGCAAAGCAAGTATCTTTTTCATAACAAAAACCTCAATTTCACAGTTCCAGTTTAATAACCAGTTTGGTGTATTCCGTGGGCGCAACCAAGTGAGTGCAAGGTGCATGACCGTCTTCAGGATAAAGGATATAGCACATACCGGCAGTAATCTGCAAAGGCTTCATCTCACCAACGTAGAAGCCTACGTCCTTTTCTTCACTGAATTCGCCGTCTGCAGTCAGGTTGTCAATACTCTCCCAGCCGCAATATTCGCTGCCTTCCAGCACCATCTGAATATCCAGGAATTTCTTATGTGCTTCTGCTCTCGCACCTTCAAAGGCATGGGTCGTTCCCTTCTGCAGCATAACCTTACCCCCGGGAATCGGGTAAGTGCCGGGCTCACGGTGGTCAAGGGCATTCACAAAATCAACCGCCCCCTGAAGACCGGGTATCACAGATGCATAACGACCAATTTCATTCCAATGACAAACAATCATAATATTATCTCCTTTCAACGGTCAAAAAATAACCTCTTACAAGCATTTATTATAGCATAGCCCGTACTTCATTTCAAGGGAAAGCGTCAAAAAGAAAAGACCGAAGATCATAAGATCTTCGGTCTTTGGTCCGAGTGTCGAGATTCGAACTCGAGGCCTCTTGAACCCCATTCAAGCGCGATACCAAACTTCGCCACACCCGGATTTTGCTTGCCCTCCGCAGAGGACTCCAGTATATTAACACACCCCGACAGAAAATGCAAGCATTATTTTTTATTTTTTGAAAAAATTTTTTATTTCTTTTTAACCCATGGAATCCTGCTTCAGAACTTTACCCATATTCCACAACATTACGACCTGTTTTTCGGCTTCAGCCTTCTCTTTTTCGTTGGAATACTCAACATATACAGTATGTGCGCTGCAATCACTGCATTCCACCTGCACGTTCCAGCCGCCCTCATGAACAACAAAGCCGCTACCACGGCAAATAGGGCAGTCTTCCAAAACAAAATTGGGATTGATCTCCATAAATAAAACTCCTTAATAAAACTTTTCTAAACTTATCTGAATATTTCTTCCCGGTTATCGTAGATCTCCAAACGTGTACACTTACTGAAATCCGGTGTCATCTCCGGCAGATATTGTCCGATGGCCGCCACAAGCTGGGCAGGATTCAGCGTCGGATTCTGACAGCAGATCAGTGCATTCACCACCACTGTATTCTCCCCTTCTGCCATAATATCAACATTGCGGATCATCGGGATAATGTTTTGCTCCTGAATGCCGTTCTTCGTCTTTTTGGGAACGACCACTTCTTCCTGCGCAAAAAGATTGGAGAGTTTCTCCAAGCCACCGACTGGAATGCCGTTGTCATATTCCAAAACCACAGAGCATCGCAGCAGTGACAAATCACGAATCTTTCTGCCTTGTTCGTATACGTCCAACACACAAATGCCTGCCACAAGAGCAGTATTGAGTCTGCTGCGGATCTCTTCCAGAGAAACATCACAACCGTCAAGTTCAAAATCCAGCAGCTCACAGCAGCTGGCAACGCCCACAGAAAGGGGTAACGCAATAGAAACAGAAGGACGGGGATTAAAGCCCTGGGTATGGGTCAGCGGCAGCCCTGCGCGCTTAAAGGCTCGCTGAAACACACGCATGATATCCAGATGTGAGATCCAGATGGACTCCCCTTTCTTTTCAAACAGCAACCTAGGCATCGCAGGTTACCTCCTTCAGTAAACAATTGGCACCGCAACCGCTGCAGCCTGCACGGCAATCCGGTGTAATCTTCCCCTCGTAGGCAGTTTTACGCTCCGAACGTAAAAAGTCCTTTGTGACACCAACATCAATAGTATCCCAGGGAAGGATGCCATCTTCCTCCATACCACGCACCGTATAGAAATTGGGATCAACTCCGCAGGCATCAAAGGCCTCCAGCCAGGTCTTATAGGAGAAAAACTCATCCCAGCCATCCAGTCTGGCGCCACGAAGTGTGGCCTCCTCTATCACTGCACCCACGCGGCGGTCACCTCTTGCAAACACCGCCTCCAGGCGACTAAGATCCGGTTCGTGGTAATTATATTCTATGCTCTTGGAATAAAAATGTTCCTTCAGCAGCTTGCAGCGACGCAAATACTCCTCCGGTGTGATCTGCTTTTCCCACTGGAAGGGCGTGTGCGGCTTCGGAACAAAGAATGCGGTTGCCACATGCACACGAAGACCACGCTTCTTATTGGTGGCACATTCCTTCCAGGTAGTAATGATCTTATAGACAAGCTCTGCAATACCCAACACATCTTCATCTGTTTCCGTAGGCAGACCCAGCATAAAATAGAGCTTCACATTGTTCCAGCCGCCGGAGAACGCATTGGCACAAGTGGTCAGAATCTCCTCTTCTGTGAGATTCTTATTGATCACGTCACGAAGCCGCTGTGTACCGGCTTCCGGCGCAAAGGTCAATCCGCTTTTCCGCAGTGTCTGCAGTTTCATCATCAGTTCCCTGGAGAAATTATCTGCACGCAAGGACGGAACAGACAGATTCACCTTATGATCAACGCAGTAAGGGATCATCTCGTCTGTTAATTCCTTCAGCTCACGGTAGTCGGACGTAGAAAGGCTTGACAGTGTGATCTCATTATGGCCGGAATTTTCCAGGGATTCTACAGCCTGGCGATACAAAACCTTAGCGCTCTTTCTTCGAACCGGTCTGCAGGAGAAGCCTGCCTGGCAAAAACGGCAGCCACGGATACATCCACGGAACACCTCAAGATTTGCTCTGTCATGCACGATTTCCGTGGAGGGCACGATCATTTTTGTGGGATAATATGCCTCATCCAGGTTCTCCACGATACGCTTTGTAACCTTTTCGGGCGCTCCGTTTAATGCAGTAATACTTTGAAGTGTGCCGTCTTCATTATATTCGTGCTTGTAGAAGGACGGTACATACACACCGGGGATTCGGGAGACTTCCAGCAAAAAGGATTCCTTGCTCCACTGCTCTGCCTTCGCACGGTCATAAAGGGAGAGAATTTCCACAGTAATATCTTCGCCCTCGCCCAGGGAGAAAAAGTCAACAAAGTCAGCCAGTGGCTCCGGATTGTATGCGCAGACACCGCCTGCAAAAACGATGCTCTTCAGTCCCTTACGGTCAGCTGCACGAAGAGGGACACCCGAAAGCCGCAGCATGTTCAGGATATTAGTGTAACACATTTCATAGCCGATGGTAAAAGCGATCATATCAAAATCCTTAACCGGATCCTGACTCTCCAGTGCCCACAGCGGCAAATTGTTTTCCCGCATGGCATTTTCCATATCTGCCCAGGGTGCGAAAACACGCTCACACCAAACGCCGTCCATATTATTCATGATGCCATAGAGGATCCGCATACCCACATTGGACATACCGATCTCATAGGTGTCCGGGAAGCAAAATGCCACACGCACACGAACATCATCCAGGTTCTTTTTTATCTCATTAAACTCACCGCCGGTATACCGCGCAGGCTTTTGTACCATGGGAAGTATCCTTTGCAATCTCTCTGTCATATATACGTACCTTCCTGTATTTCAGAAGCATTATTCTATATTGTACTGTTCTTTTCTATGTTTTGCAAGGAATTTTTCTGTCATAAGCATTTCGTTTTGTAAAACACAAAAATCACTGTAACAATAATCAGCGGAACCAGCAAATTCACTATCCTGCAAATCAATTTCCCGACGTTGTTCCCAAAAAGGCGACAACAGACGATTCTGAAGATCCGTCCCCCGTCCATGGGATATATGGGCAGCAAATTAAAAAGACTTTGTGCAAGCGCACAATATCCAATATACGGAATTTCAAAGCATAGAATCGCTAAAAGGAATCCTCCCAGTGGGCCTGCAGCTGCGCAGATCAACTCTTCTCTGTCCGTAAGCGGCAAGGTATCTATTTTTGCACCATTCGCGCCAAACCTTATGCCGGCAACCGGGACACCTACAGCAAATAATGTAAATAGGTGACTTAACTCATGTGCGCAAACCGCAAGCACCCACCCAAACACCCAAGGATATGGTACAAGAAACAGCGACAGCACGAATACGATGACCGTAGTATTGTCTACGGTCACAAACCTTTTTTCAAAAAGCTGCTTCCAAAACGGTGCGGCAGAAGCAAGAAAACGCTTCCACAAAGCTGCCACCTCCTGCCATGTGATCTTTTAAACTCCTGATTGCATCCAATGTCACCGCCGGATCCCCCGGAATAAGTATAGGCTGTACGCTGCCGTGTTCCAGATATGTAACAAACAACAGTATGACGGCAGCTGACAGGTACAGCCACAACAGCAAATTGCTCTGCTTCTCTTTTTTCGTTATGTTCGTTCTGATCATTTCCTCTGCAAACCGACCGGTATAGACAATGCGATACCCCACAGAACCACCTCCAAAGCAATTTATTCCGCATTTACGCCACAAATGCAGAATGCATATTATAATGAAAGACTTGACAATCGGATATAATTTCTTTATAATATCCAAGTCATCGGGGTGTGGCGAAGTTTGGTATCGCGCTTGGTTCGGGTCCAAGAGGCCTCGGGTTCAAATCCCGACACTCCGACCAAAGAAAGCAAAGACTGCCTTCAGGTAGTCTTTGCTTTTTTATTTTAATTTCTGTCAGGATTTGAAAGAGCGGCAATGATCCGCAGACCGGTGCAAAAAGCTATTGCTGCACAAAAGTAAAATTATCCTCGGAAAACTATTGCCATATCACATATTATGGAGTACAATACTTGTTATAAAAAGGAGAGGTTAACCATGATATACAACAACATACTGGAAGCGATTGGTCATACACCCATCGTGCAATTAAACAGACTTGTGCCCAAAAATGCAGCTCGTGTGCTGGTGAAATACGAAGGACTGAATGTAGGCGGTTCTATCAAGACCCGTGTTGCCTATAATATGGTTATGGATGCCATTCAAAAAGGGCTTATCAACAAAGACACTGTGATTGTTGAGCCTACCTCCGGCAACCAGGGCATCGGACTTGCGCTTGTGGGTGCTGTGCTTGGTTACAAGGTCAGGATCGTCATGCCCGACTCTGTCAGCGTGGAGCGCCAAAAGCTCATGAAGCATTACGGTGCTGAAGTCGTGCTTGTCCACGACAAAGGCAACATTGGCGACGCCATTGAAGAGTGTTTGACCACCGCTCTTCGTATGCGTGATGAAGAACCCAATGTATATGTTCCCCAGCAGTTTGAGAACCCTGCAAATCCCATGATCCACAGACACCAGACCGGTCTTGAAATCCTGGAGCAGGTAGGCGGTCCCATTGACGGCTTCTGCTCCGGCATTGGCACCGGCGGCACCATCACCGGCATCGGTGAGACGCTGAAGGCACTGAACCCCCACATGACTATCTGGGCAGTTGAGCCTGCCAACGCTGCAATCCTTGCCGGTGGCACTGTAGGCGCCCATCTGCAGATGGGCATCGGCGATGGGCTGATTCCTGACATCCTGAACCAATCCATTTACGATGACATTTATATTGTTTCCGACGAAGAGGCACTGGAAACCGCCCAGGCTCTGGCACGTGAAGAAGGTCTTATGTGCGGCATTTCTTCCGGCACAAATGTTGCCGCCGCCATCCGCCTTGCCGAAAAGCTGGGTCCCGGTAAGACCGTTGTGACTATTCTGCCCGATACGGCAGAGCGTTACTTCTCCACTCCCCTTTTTGACGAATAAACAATTAACGAACGTAAAGTTGTTTGTTATAATTTTGGCATAAAATTTTTAATACAGAGGTGTTACAAATGGCAAAAACAGTTAAGGATATCATGAAGCTTATCCGTGACAATGACATTGCAATGGTAGACTTCAAGATGGTGGACATCAACGGTCAGTACCGTCACGTCACCATCCCGGCAAAGAACTTCAATGAAGACACCATGGTCAACGGCATCGGCTTCGACGCTTCCAACTACGGCTACGCAGTGGTGGAAAAGAGTGACATGGTTTTCATCCCCGATCCTGACACAGCTGTGATTGATCCCTTCTGCGAGATCCCCACTCTGTCCATGACCGGCAACGCCATGATCATTGACAACCCCGAAAACAGACCCCTTGCCCAGTACCCCAGAAATATCGTTCTTGCTGCTGAGCAGTACATGCGTGATACCGGCATTGCCGACACCATGCTGATTTTGCCCGAGTTTGAGTTCTATCTGTTTGATAATGTAGGCTGGGAGGTTCAGCCCAACAGCATCGGCATGTCTTTGGATGCCGACCAGGCACACTGGAACAGCGCTGTGCAGGGTCACGGTGTTGTGGTTCCCAAGCAGAAGAACTATCACATTGCCAAGCCCTTTGACCCCACCTATGAGTGCCGTAGCGAGATGTGCATGCTCATGGAAGAGGCCGGCATTAAGATCAAGTACCATCATCCCGAGGTCAGTGCATCCGGTCAGTTTGAGATTGAGCCCCAGCTGGGCGAAATGTCCAAGATGGCTGACGCTACCATGATGATCAAGTACATCATCCGCAACACCGCTCAGAAGTACGGCAAGTCCGCAACCTTCATGCCCAAGCCCGTTTACGGTGAGGCTGGCAGCGGCATGCACGTGCACATGCTCCTTCTGAAGGACGGCGAGCCCGTCTTCTCTGATGACAACGGTTACTCCAACCTGAGCCAGACTGCACACTACTTCATGGGTGGTCTTCTGAAGCACATTGCTTCCCTCTGCGCTATCACCAACCCCAGCACCAACTCCTTCAAGCGTCTGGTACCCGGTTTTGAGGCTCCCGTAACTGTGGGTTATGCAACCTCCAACCGTAGCGCAGTTATCCGCATTCCTGCTTACGCAAAGTCTCCCAAGCTTCGTCGCTTTGAGCTGCGTAACCCCGATGCTACCTGCAACCCCTACTTCTGCTATGCTGCGATCCTGATGGCAGGTCTTGACGGCATCAAAAACAAGATTGATCCCCATGAGAACGGCTGGGGCCCCTACGATATGAACCTCTACAACCTCTCCGACGAGGAGAAGGCAAAGCTGAAGGGTCTGCCCACCTCTCTGGAGGCTGCTTTGGATGCCCTGGAGGCCGATCACGAATACCTGACCGTCGGCGGCGTCTTCCCCGAGGAACTGCTGAAGAATCTCATCAAGACAAAGCGTGCAGAGTGCGCACAGCTCTCCGCAATCCCCCATCCTGCCGAATTTGACAAGTACTACAACCTGTAAACGAAGCAACACCGAAGGTGCAAAACGCACCTTCGGTGTTTTTCTTATTCAACTTCCGTATTGGAAACTTTTTCCCCCGATGCTGATGCATCCGCCGGGATTTCCGCCTCACGGGATACGGAACACCCCATATTGATTCCATCCGAGGAAACGTGTACATAACCATAAGTTCGGTCATTCAGCAGCGTAACGCCATGTGCATCGTATGCCGCCCTGACATCCTCCGGGATTTCGATAAATCCCGTTGCCACTGCAATTTCAGGACTTGTTCCCTTTAATAAGATTTCAGAACTGGACGTATCGCTTCCGTGA
Organism: Oscillospiraceae bacterium; assembly: GCA_017548065.1. Lineage (GTDB taxonomy): Bacteria > Bacillota > Clostridia > Oscillospirales > Oscillospiraceae > Faecousia. The sequence continues at coordinate 9,035 of JAFYNQ010000080.1, read as the reverse complement.
TGCGGCACTTTCAGCAAGTCCACATTCATTCTCGTTGGATTTGCAGAATAGACGATCAACTCACCGGCTTTATACAAGTCGCCCACAAACATTGAGGAGTGATTCTTGTAATTCAAACGCATAACGATAGAACTATCATTTACTGCAACGCCACCGGTGATCACAGTTTCTGACGTGCCGGGCATGGGCCAGAGGATTTCAATTTGAACCTCGCCGATTGAGAAAGTATCGCCCTTTTCCAAGGTGCGCAGAGGTAAATTTCTTTCCGTGCAGACGTTTTCCACCCACAGAGAATCCTCTCGTTTATTGTCGCTTCCGCCTCTGTGGTAAACCTTGGAAACTTCAAATTGATCCAGCAAGCCATCGCCCGTCAGATTATCAGCATGAAAAATACCGGCCTGGTGATCCAGGTGCGGGTGTGAGATTACCAGGTGGTCTATTTTTTGAACGCCCATTCGTTTCAGATTTGAAACCAGCATATTTCCGTATACTCTGGGACCACCGTCAATGAGCATGGTTTCACCATTGGGAAAAACAACAAGACAACAATCGCCCCATTTGGCAGGCTCGCCGCTTTCTTTTCTGATATACCCCTCACTGGACATAAAATAATAATGTATCATTCCATCTTCTTTTGCAGAAGCAGAGACATCGTATGTCCAGGGACACAAAAACATCTCATCAATTTCATTCTTTACTTTATCCTCTGCGCAACCGCAGAGAAGTGATGCAACTAACACGAAAATGACAAGCAGACAGAAATGACATTTTTTCATATCGTCACCCTTAAATCAGTTAAATCAATTGCTGCTCATTGATAATCAGCTTAAACTGCAAACCCAGCTTCTCAGCCGCTTTTCTGCAAAGGATCATACGGTTCATAAAGATCTCAAAATAATCCATCACAGAGCCATACTGGGTATCAACCGTCAGCTTCAGCTTCACCAGTGTCTTCTCTTCATTGATTTTCATCTGAGATTTTTTGACGGAATAATTCACTCTGTCATGAATGTCAAAGGTGGAAATATCCTGATTACGCACACGGCTGCGGCGGACATCCGCCTTATCCGCAAGGATCAGCGCTGCCGCCACGGGATTCACCGGTACGCCGGTACCCTCATCGTGGTTACCAATAGCAGTTACGATGGTTGCGATCTCTGCAGGATCACAGCCCATATCATTCAAAATACTCCAAGCCATAACAGCACCGGACTGGGAATGATCTTTTCTGTTCACAAGATTTCCGATATCGTGAAGATAGCCTGCGATTTTTGCCAACTCAATGGTTCGCTCATCAAAACCCAGGGTTTCCAGAATATAACCGGCTGTTTGTGCCACATGCACTACATGAGAAAAACTATGCTCTGTATAGCCCAGTGCCACGAGAGACTCATCTGCACGTGTAATATACGTTCTGATTGCTTCGCTTTTTGTTACTTGTTCATATGTAAGCATAATTACACCTCCAATTTCTTTTATTATAGCATATCCGATTCTTAAAATACAGTGTCTTCTTAAATTATTTTCATAATCCGGGGTATCATGCTAATAGGAGGTGTTACTCTATGTGCACTGCTATCAGCTTTCAGTCAAAAGACCACTATTTTGGAAGAAACCTTGATTTCACAACAGCTTTTGATACCGCCGTAACCGTCATGCCACCCAATTATCCAATTACTTTGCGAAACGGTGAGTTATTTTTAAACCAATATGGAATGATCGGCATGGCAATGGTTACAGACGGCTACCCTTTGTTCTTTGATGCAACAAATGAAAAGGGGCTGTCAATCGCAGGGTTAAACTTTCCCAACAACGCAGTATACCATCCCCCGAAAACGGACAAGTACAATATTACGCCTTTTGAGTTGACACCATGGCTGCTGGGCATCTGCAGCAATCTTCAAGAGGCAAAGGCTGCACTGTCCAAAATCAACCTCACCAATATAAGCTATAGCTCTACCCTGCCATTGACACCCCTTCACTGGCTGGTAGCTGACAGTGCCGGCGCTCTTGTGATTGAGTCAACAAATAAGGGTCTTGAAATATACGAAGACCCCATTGGTATTCTTACCAACAATCCGCCTTTCCCATATCAGCTTTATAACCTTACAAACTATATGAATGTTACAGCAGAAGAGCCCACAAACCGTTTTTCGCCGAAATACCCTCTTGAACCGTACAGCTACGGCATGGGTGGCATTGGCTTACCGGGGGATCTATCTTCTGCCTCCCGTTTTGTACGGGCAGCGTTTACAAAGCTGAATGCCGTTTGTGAGGAAAGCGAGGAAGAAAGCGTAAGTCAGTTCTTTCATATACTGGGCGCAGTTTCACAACAACGTGGCTGTACGAAAGTGGGCAGCGACTATGAGATCACCCTGTACAGTTCCTGCTGCAATACGCAAAAAGGAATCTATTATTACACCACCTACGAAAACAGGCAAATCACCGCAGTGCGGATGACAAAAGAAGCGTTAGCATCTCAGACGCTTATCTCCTATCCACTGCGCAAGAAGCAAAGGATCTTATACGAAAATTGACCGTCTGCATTGCTGCAGACGGCACAAATTCAGCATTCAATCTCCACCTGATATGCACGCAGCCAATGGTCTAACTGCAGCATAAAAGCAATGGTCTGGGGTGTCCGCATCAATTGCCCATACCAGGGCTTCGGCGCTTCTCCCGTTAACAGCTGCTTAAGCGCATTACGGTCTACGATTTGATGGATCGGCGCATCCTTATCCTCCAAAATTGCCTTCAGCTTTTCACTGACTAATGTCATATACAACGGGTCAAAGGTTTTAGGATAGGGGCTCTTCTTTCGGTTCAATATCTCCTTGGGCAGGTAGTCTGCCATGGCATACCGAAGCAGTCCCTTTTCCTGACCTCCATGTTCTTTAAATTCCCAGGGCACACCATACATATACTCTGCAATTCTGTGGTCACAGAACGGCACTCTTACTTCTAATCCCCAGTACATACTCATTCTGTCTTTGCGGTCTAAAAGGGTCTGCATAAACCAGCTTTGATTTAAATTTACCATTTCTTTGATCCTGCGTTCCTGCCTGGATGTACCCGGCAATACATCTGTTCCGTCAACGGTCATCCGATAGGTATCCATTACGATATCTGCCGCATTTCCTTTTCGGAAATCGGCACGCAAAAAGCCCTCTCTTTGTTTGGTATTCTGCGCCCAGGGGAACCCTTCCAACGTGCGTATTTCCGGATCTCTATACCAGGGATACCCTCCGAATATCTCGTCAGCACATTCCCCGGAAAGCGCTACCTTCACATAACTTCTTACTTCTTTGCAGAAAAGCAGAAGCGATGCATCCACGTCCGCCATGCCCGGCAAATCTCTTGCCTCCACGGCATCCGTCAGGGCAGAAAACAGCGGCTGCGCTGAGACCACAGTTGCATGATGATCAGATCCCAAATACTCCCGCATGATCTGAATGAAATCATTGTCTGCATTTGGCTGGAATTTTCCGGGAACAAAATATTTATCATTATTTTCGTAATCCACAGAAAACGTATTTAGCGGCGCATCCATTTTCCCGGCACATACCGAAGAGATCAGACTGGAATCCAGTCCCCCCGAAAGAAACGTTCCGATGGGCACATCCGACACCATTTGCCGTTTAATGGCATCTGTAACCAGGTAACGCACATGCTCCGCTGTCTGTTCAAAAGTCTCATTATGCTCCCGGTCTTTCAGTTTCCAATATCGTTTGCGCATCCATTTTCCGCTTAAATAGCAGCCAAAGCAACCTGGTTCCAACTCTTTTATGTCCTTTAAAATGCCACTTCCCGGGATTCTTCCGGGTCCCAGCATAATGAGCTGCAGCACTCCATCCCCATCCAACCTAGGTTTCACATTTCCAAACGCCAGGATCGCTTTCAGCTCCGAACCGAAAAGAAAACCTCCCTCGGTTTGCGTATAAAACAGTGGCTTGACGCCCATACGGTCTCTTGCTAAAAACAGTTTTCTTCTTTTATGTTCCCACACAGCAAAGGCAAAAATACCGTTTAGCTTCTCCAGGCAACCGTCTCCCCACTGGGCATAGGCATGAAGCAACACCTCCGTGTCCGAATGCCCCTCAAAACGATGTCCCAGCTGCAGCAGCAAAGCAGACAGCTCCGTTGCATTATACAATTCTCCATTGTATACTATACTGTAGTTCTCCCCCTCCCACTGTAAATGCATGGGTTGGCTTCCGCCTTCCGGGTCAATCACCGACAGTCGGCTGTGCAAAAGACAGCAACCGTTCTTTTGAAAGCTGCCGGAAGCATCCGGCCCTCGCCGTTTCAGTGCCGTAAGTACATCGGCTATTTGATTATCATTCACCGCAAACCCAACGGCACCGGCAATACCACACATAACACGCCCCCCTTTCATGTCAAGCTATTCTATGCAAAAACAGTATTTTCCGTGCATTGCTACGGAGAATATACGCATATTAACATAGGGTGAGAAAATGAAAAACAACAAAGATATATTGGCATCCATCCTTAAAACATCACAGATGGGTCAGGTTGGGATCCGTGCTGTACTGCCCTATGCAGTGAAGCAGGAAATGAAGCAGGCGCTTTCTTCCCAACGGGATGAATACGCTGCCATAGAAAAAGAAGCCCATGCCATTGCCGAATCCAGAGGCTGGGAACTGAACGAACTGGACCCGGTGGCAAAGCTCATGTCCAAAACCTGCGCAAGGGGAAATCTTATGGTGGGACGCAGTGATTCTAAAATCGCCGCTATGATGATCAACGGAAACACACGTGGTATGATCAAAGGTCTTAAAAATCTGCACCATTGCCCACATGCCGATACCGCCATCGCAGCTTTGGGACAAAAGCTACTGGATCGGGAATCCGATAATATCAGACAGATGCAAAATTATGTGTAAATGCCGTACCGCAGAAACAGCTTCTGCGGTACGATTTCTTTTCACAATTAACATTACTTTGCATACACTAACAGTAAGGTCTTGAAAGGAGGAGAGCATTATCAGTTCCGTTGGATACATACAAGTACGTGCCTACACCAGCTATGCGCAAGTTCCGCTGAAGGACGTAGCTGTTACTGTCACAGACAAAAACGGCTCTGCCATTGCCATGCGCCTTACCAACAGAAATGGCTTATTGGATGCACCCATTGAAATTGCCGTCCCGGATGCTTCTGCCGGGCAATCTCCCAACACCGGAGTCATTCCCTTTTCTATTGTGGATCTGTATGCAAAGAGAGACCCTTTTGAACAGATAACCATTGAAAATCTGCAGATTTTCCCCGGTACAGTCACCGAGCAGGATTTAGAAATGATACCCCTTTCCGAATACCCGGACAACCGCATAAAGGTTGAAATCTTTGACACACCGCCACAGAATTTATAAGGAGCGAAACTATGCCACCGGTAACCCCATATGTACCCCAAAGAATCACCGTTCATTTAGGTGCGCCTTCTTCGGATGCTGCAAACGTTACCGTCGCCTTTCCCGACTATGTAAAAAACGTTGCCTCCAGCGAAATATATCCCACCTGGGACGAAAGTGCACTTCGGGCAAATATATTTGCCATTGTGTCCTTTGCGCTGAACCGTGTTTATACGGAGTTCTATCGCAGCAGAGGTTATGATTTTGACATCACAAGTTCCACCGCCTATGACCAGGCCTTTGTAAACGGACGCAGCTATTTTGAAAACATATCCCGTCTTGTGGACGAACTATTTAACGATTACCTGCGCCGTCCCGGTTTTGTAGAGCCTCTTGCCGCAAAATTCTGCAATGGAACTACCGTTACCTGCGACGGCTTGAGCCAATGGGGCAGTCAAAATTTAGCACAGCAGGGCTACAATACCACACAGATCCTGCGTAGCTATTACGGCGATGTTGAGACCGTATTGAATGCGCCCATACGAGGCATCACATCCTCCTACCCCGGCACACCTCTTCGCAGAGGCAGCACCGGCCCTAATGTGGTGGTATTACAGGTAGCTCTTAACCGCATTTCCCAAAACTATCCTGCTATTCCAAAAATTTCTGCAAACGACGGTGTATTCGGAACACGTACGGAAGCTGCTGTAAAAGCACTTCAGCAGATATTCGGCTTAACGCCGGACGGGATCGTTGGACCGGCAACCTGGAATCAGATCGTCAGACTTTACACTGCAGTAACAGCACTGTCCGAACTGCGTAGTCAAGGTCAGCAATTTTACAGCATTAACTGGTCACCGCCAAACGGTCTGCAGGTGGGCGATACCGGTGAAAAGGTTCGTCTTCTGCAATACATGTTGTCAATTCTGTCTTCTTACATTCCCGAGATCCCACCGCTGCGCATAGACGGAATTTACGGGCAAAACACGAGAGCCGCCGTACTGTCCGCCCAAAGAAGATTCGGACTGCCGGAAACCGGCACAGTAGGTGCGCAGACATGGGATGCCATTTACGATCAATATGCCGGAATTGAAAACACCGTCTTACGAAGCGGTGAGACCTTCCCAGGTAGAAACAGTCAAAACAGGGTCAGTTATGCCAGAACCTCCACCCAAACACAGTTTCCGGGTCGGGATCTGAGCGTTGGCTCGCAGGATCCCATAAAGCAGGAGGTGGTAAGATGAGACCCCCGGAGTCTTTTGTTGAACAGCCCGTAAGAAGTCTGCAAACCATGCTGCGTGTAATCTCCGAAGACGACAACAGCTACCCTACCGTTGTACCAGACGGTGTCTATGGTCCCGGCACTATGAATGCGGTCAGTGCTTTTCAGCGCAAAAACGGTCTTCCTGCCACCGGCATAACCGACCAGCCCACCTGGGAAACCATTGTGGAGAAATACGAACCTGCCTTGATACGCATAGAAAATGCCGAACCCATCCAAATTATTATGAACCCCGGACAGGTCTACCGGCGAGGAGATGCCAGTCCTTACATTTATCTGCTGCAAAGCATGCTGACACAGCTATCCCGTGATCATGCTGCGATCACAAGCCCCACCCACAGCGGCATTCTGGACGAAGCGACTGCCCGTTCCCTATCCGGTTTCCAAACCCTTGCCGCGCTTCCCGTGACCGGCGAATTTGATAAGCTTACCTGGAAGCATCTTGTGCAGCAATATCAACTGAATGCACACCAAAATATTGCAAAAACGCAAACAGATGAATAATTTCCGCCAATTATTGGAATGATTCAATAAGGCATTTCCAAAACACTTATGCGCCTGGTTTTTCAGTGCGCCCGCTTCCCCGGAGGAATCACCATGTTTATAAAAGACTGGAAAAAAGAAATATTCACTGTGCCGAATCTATTAAGCTTTTTTCGGCTTGTTATGATCCCAATTTATGTAGGTATCTACATCCGTGCCGAAAGCAGAACCGATTATTATATTGCTTCCGGCATCCTTAGCATTTCCTGCCTGACGGATCTTCTGGACGGATGGATCGCCCGTCACTATAACATGGTTTCCAACGTTGGAAAAATATTAGACCCATTCGCAGACAAAGCCACTCAACTATCTTTGCTGCTTTGCCTTGTTTCAAAGCACACGCTTCTTTTATATCTTTTGATCATTTTTGTTGTAAAAGAAGGCTTCCAGCTGATTGCCGGAAGTATCAGCCTTTTAAAAGCAAAAAAGATGCTCAAGGGCGCACAATTCACAGGTAAGCTTTGCACAACCATGTTATTTGCCACTTTGCTGTTGATGTTTATGCTTCCCCACATATCAAACACTTTGCTTGTCACACTGTTTTCCTTGGATATTTTCTTTATGCTGGTCGCATTTGCAGATTATCTCTTTATCTACTGCGGTCATCACAGTTGTTTTCAATCCATTTCCGATACCAAAGACTTGCCGTAATACCGCCGGAGCATAAAGCTCCGGCTTTCTTTATTCTGCGATTGATTATTTATTGCTCATGTGTTATAATAGGAAAAAATATACAACCGGGAGGAATTTTTATGGATTACAGCAAACTGCAAAACGGCAGCGACATCCGTGGTGTTGCACTGGAAGGCATTGAAGGTCAGCATATCAACCTGACAGAAAGTGCCTGCAAGGACATCGGACGTGGCTTTGCTTTGTGGCTTATGAAGAAAACCGGCAAGAAGGAACTCCGTGTGGCCGTTGGCCGTGATTCCCGTCTGTCCGGTCCCGCACTGTGCCAGTGGATCTGCGAGGCTATGGTGCAGCAAGGCATTCAGGTGACCAACTTTGGCATGGCCAGCACACCTGCCATGTTCATGGCAACCGTCACCGAGGGTTACCGCTTTGACGGCACCGTGATGATCACCGCCAGCCACCTGCCCTTCAACAGAAACGGCTTCAAGTTCTTTACCGAAAACGGCGGTCTTGAAAAGGGCGACATCAAGGAGATCCTTACTTATGCCGCTTCCCAGGATGTCACCGGTCTGCCCGCAGGCACTCTTGTTGACGGTGCATTCATGGATGCATACGCCAAGATCCTGGCTGACAAGATCCGTGCTGCCACCGGCGAAGAGAAGCCCCTGGAAGGCTTCCGTATCGTTGTGGACGCCGGCAACGGCGCAGGCGGCTTCTACGCTGACAAGGTTCTGAAGCCCCTGGGCGCTAACACCGACGGCAGCCGTTACCTGGAGCCCGACGGAAGCTTCCCCAACCACATCCCCAACCCCGAGGACAAGGAAGCTATGGCAAGCATCACCGAGGCTGTAAAGGAAAACAACGCAGACCTGGGCATCATCTTTGATACCGACGTTGACCGTGCCGGTGCTGTTCTTTCTGACGGCAGTGAGCTGAACCGCAACCGCATTATTGCTATGCTGTCTGCAATTTTGCTCCGTGAGCATCCCGGTACTACCATTGTCACCGACTCCATCACCTCCACCGGACTTGCCAAGTTCATTGAGGAAAAGGGCGGTGTGCATCATCGTTTCAAGCGTGGTTATCGTAACGTTATCAATGAATCCATCCGCCTCAACGAGAACGGTCAGGACAGCCAACTTGCCATTGAGACCTCCGGTCACGGTGCGTTCAAGGAGAACTATTTCCTCGATGACGGCGCTTATATCGT
>JAFYNQ010000079.1 GCA_017548065.1 Oscillospiraceae bacterium | reverse complement strand
TCAGGAGGCTTCCGGCAAGGCACTGGATTACTACGATCAGGAAGCAAACGAGCATTACATCCCCTACGTCATTGAGCCTTCTCTGGGCTGTGACCGTGTGGCACTGGCATTCCTCTGCGAAGCTTATGACGAAGAGGTTGTGGGTCAGGATAAGAACGGCAAGGACGATGTGCGTACTGTTCTGCGTCTGCATCCTGCACTGGCTCCCTTCAAGGCAGCTGTTCTGCCTCTGTCCAAGAAGCTGAGCCCCAAGGCAGAGGAGATCTATGCCGAGCTGCGTAAGTACTTCATGGTTGATTTTGACGATGCCGGTTCTATCGGTAAGCGTTACCGCCGTGAGGACGAGATCGGTACGCCTCTTTGCATCACCGTTGACTTCCAGACTGTGGGCGACGAGAACACCGAGGCTGACAACTGCGTTACTGTCCGTGACCGTGATACCATGGAGCAGGTTCGTATTCCCATCAGCCAGCTGAAGGCATACATTGAAGAGAAGTGTCAATTCTGATAAGTGACTGATATTAAGGCACTGTCTCACCAATATGAGACAGTGCCTTTTTCATAACATAAGGAGATGTTTTTATGAGCAGCAAGCTTTTTGCCGGTTTTGCGAAAATTGACGTTACACCTGACTATCCCATTGGCCTGGGCGGTTACTCTAATGCAGACACCCGTATTTCCGACGGCGTTGTAGATCCCATCTATGCCACCTGCATTGCTTTGACAGAAGGGGAGGAGACCATCCTTCTTTACACCCTGGACACCTGCGGCTTTGGCTCTGAAATGGCAGACGAGCTGCGCAGCTATGTCACGAATGCAACGGAGATTCCCGGTGAAAAGATCTTTGTAATGGCGACCCACTCCCATAACGCACCGGCTTTGGCAGCTCATAACCAGGCTGAAAAGTACAAGGCATTCCTGGGCGCAGCTATGGCAGAGGGCGCAGTGAAAGCTTTGGAGGACAGAAGTCCTGCTGTGACCATGGCAGCAAAGAAGGTTTTCCAAGGCATGAACTCCACCCGTCATGTGCAGATGGCAGACGGCTCTGTGGCAGGCTCCGACTGGCGCAGAAGAGGTTGCGCCGCCATCGGCAATGCCGGCACACCGGACAGCCAGATGGTGCTGGTGAAATTTGCCCGTGAAGAGGAGAAGAAGGACATTCTGCTGATCAACTGGCAGGGTCACCCCGATTGCTCCGGTCAGATCGGCAAGCTGAAGATATCTCCCAGCTTCGTAGGACCGCTGCGTGACACGGTGGTGGCAGGCTCCGGCATGGAGGTGGCTTACTTTACCGGTGCTGACGGCAACATGACCATTGACAGCCGCCTGCCGGAGTATAAGCATAATATGAACTACCGCCGCTACGCCGTCCATATGGGCACCCTTGTACTGGGTCTCATGGACGAACTGGCAGAGGTGGAGGGCGAGGGTATTGCCACGGCACGCACGTATGTGGAAGCCCCCGTTGATCACTCCTGGGATCACATGCTGCCCCAAGCCGATGAGGTGTATGACCTGTGGAAAGCAACCGACAAGGCCACCGGCGATGAGTTGGGCAAGAAGTACAGCTTCTCTTCCGTGTACCAGGCTCGTGCCATCCGCAGCCGTGCCAAAATGGGCGCAAGCAGAACCCTGGAGCTGAATGCCGTCCGCATCGGCGGTGTGGGCATTGCCGTGGGTACTTATGAAATGTTCTCCGAATCCGGCCTGGAGATCAAGCTTGGTTCGCCTTATGAATATACCATGGTCATGACCAGTAATTCCAGCTACATCCCCAGCAGACGTGCCTTTGCCAACCGCTGCTACGAATCCGATACCGGCTTCTATGCAGAAGGCACAGCAGAAATGCTGGTAGACAAATACCTGGAAATGCTCAATAAGATCAAATAAAAACTACGGGGTTGCCTCAAAAGACATTTGAGACAACCCCGTGATTTGTTTATACGAATAAGCTGGTAGGGAACATGCCCTCGGTCAATTTCACTCACCGTAGGCGAATATAACTGAAAAAGCTCACTGCATAGCAGTGAGCTTTTTCTGGTGGGGGATGGTGGATTCGAACCACCGAAGGCATAGCCAGCAGATTTACAGTCTGTCCCCTTTGGCCACTCGGGAAATCCCCCATATTTTATTTACTGTTTGAAGCCTGTATGGAGCCGGTAGACGGACTCGAACCCCCGACCTGCTGATTACAAATCAGCTGCTCTACCAACTGAGCTATACCGGCAGCTCAAACAGAACACGCTTATTATAGCGACCTGGTACTGAATTGTCAAGTCTTTTTTTCTTTTTTTGTAATTTTATTTTTTACACCTCAAAATGCTACCGGAAGCTTGTGTAAACGGCTTTTATAATAGCAAAGAATACGATTCAGTTATTGACTCTTTCCGCCATAACTCTTATAATGTTTTTATCATATATAAATGGAGGTATTCCTATGGCTGGACCTTTGACCGGCGTGAAGGTTTTGGAACTTGCTACCATGGTGGCGGCGCCTTCCTGCGCGCGTATTTTGTCGGATATGGGTGCGGAGGTAATTAAAGTTGAGCATCCCAAGGGCGACGGCTGGCGCAGAAGCGCTATCGGTTTCCGTGCTGAGCGTTTTTCTGACGATGAAAGCCCTGTGTTTGATATTTATAACAGCGGCAAAAAGCACATTGCCATCAATCTGAAAACAGAAAAGGGCATGGAGGCATTCCATAAGCTTCTTGCGGAAGCGGATGTGTTCGTTACCAACACACGTCCTGCCGGCTTGAAGCGGTTGGGTATCTATTACGATGATTTGAAGGAAAAGTACCCCAGCCTGATCTATGCTATTATTCTTGGCTATGGCGAAAAGGGTCCCGATGCGGACATGCCTGCATTTGATGTGACAGCGTTTTGGTCCAAGGGTGGCTTCCTGCGGGATATGGCACCCCTGAACGAAAACTATGCGCCGGTAAATGCACCCTCCAGCGTGGGCGATACCGCTTGCGGTTACCTGCTGCTGGCACAGATCTGCGCAGCCCTCTACAGCCGTAAGGAAACCGGTAAGGGCGACTTTGTCCGTTCCGGTCTGTACCACAATGCGGTGTTTATGATGGGTACGATGCAGATCATCACCCAGGCACCTTTCGGCGCAAAGTACCCCAGAAGCCGTGCAGACGGCGGCGCACCCGGCGGAGCCTTTGAGTGTGCCGACGGAGAGTGGATCTTTATTGCCATGGGCGGCGATCCCGTGGTGCAGGAGAAGATCCGCAAGATGCTCGGTCATCCCCATCCCTGGGAGGATCCCCGGTTTGCCACCCCGGAGCTGCGTGCGCAGAACCGCAGAGAATGGTACGAGACATTCCGAGCCATTTTCCTGCAAAAGACTTCTACAGAGTGGAAGGCACTGGGTCAGGCGGCTGATATCCCCATGAGCATCATGGGTCACTTTGCAGATATTTCCGAGGATGAGCAGGCCTGGGCAAATGATTACCTGGAGCGGGTCACCTTCCGTAGCGGCAATACCAATGTGATGCCCCGTAGTCCCCTGGAGATGGATTCTGTGGGTCTGCCGGTTACCAAGTGCGCGTCCTATGTGGGTGGCGACACGGTGGAGGTCCTTCGGGATCTGGGTTACAGTGAGGAAGAAATCGCCGAAATGTGCGCTTCCGGCGCTGTTGCCACCGAAAAGCAAAGTAGCTGATAAAAACAACACCCCGGTGTTTTGTGCAACATAATTGCGATCATTCCGAGGCTGCATTGCAGCCTCGGAATGACACGGAATACGTGGCACTCAAAACACCGGGGGATTTTTATTCTTTGTTCTCTTTTGTGGAGCTGATCAACTCCGGGGTCACACGGCGCTGGGCAAGGACGTTGTAAATAAAACGCTCCGAATGCTTGGACAGATTCCGGGCATGGTCACTGTAGCCGAAGAGAATGTCCGGGGGATATGCCCGGCGGCAGTGTCCCGGGGTAATGCCGGCGTATTTCAAAAATACCCGATTGAAATGGCTGACAGTGGAGAAGCCGCAAAGCTCTGCCACCTGGGACAGAGAGTGGTCACTGTATACGATCAGGGCAGCGGCGCTGCGGATGCGGATCATGTTCAGGCAATCCAGGATGGTCTGCCGTGTGTCCTTCTTGAAGGCAATGCACAGATAGCTTTTGTTATAGCCCAATGCCCGGGCAAGATCGTCCAGGGAGATGTCCTCACTGTAGTGGGCTTCCAGGTAGTGGATGATCTGCTGGGAGAGGGGAGAGCTGTCGGAGGCGTCCACGTGGTGGAACTGCTGCGGCTGCTTCTGGTAACGTGCCTCCTTGGTCAGGGCGCTTAAAAGCGCACCTAAATAGGTAGCGGCGGCATCGTCAGCCAGCTTGCCCAGGTCGGAGTATTCCTGGATGATCTGGGAAAAAAGGGAAGCCACCAGGGGATCGTCGGTGCGCAGGACCTCACTGCCCAGCTGACGGGTGTTGGACAAGGTGAACTTGATCTCAAGATATCCACCGTGTTCCGCTGTCTCGTTCTGGTAGCCGTGTTCTGTTTGGGGCGGCACCAGTAAGGTCTGCCCCGGCAGAAGGTCATAGCTCTTGCCGGCAGCAGAGAAGCGGAAGCTTCCTGCTTGTACGTAAAACATATGATAATAAGGATGGGTGTGGCTCTTCACACCGGCGCCGGGGGCGATATCCGAACGGGAGACCCAAAGGATCTGCAAGTCTTGCATGATGTTCCGCTCCTTTCTGTGATATTAAATATAGTATAGCACAGAAGGGGGAAATGTGCAAATACAGTTTTTAACGGTTGACTTTTCGGAAGATTGCACCCATAATACCACTTGTAATTTATGAAAAAGGTGAGCCTATGAAAACAACAGTCTATCTTGTGCGCCACGGACAGTCCGTGGGAAATTTATATGATCAGTTTATCGGGCATACGGATATTGCGCTGACAGAGCTGGGCGTGCGGCAGGCGCAGCTTGCGGCGCAGTACCTGAAGGATCTGCCGGTGGATGCCATTTATTCCAGCGACCTGAAGCGTGCCTATGACACAGCCATGGAGACGGCAAAGCTGAAGGGGCTGCCGGTGATCAAAACCGCCGGTATGCGTGAGATATACGGCGGCGAGTGGGAACGGAAAGTGTTTCCCACCCTGCGTGAGAGCCACGGGGAGGATTTTTCCGTGTGGTGCAATGACTTTGGCAATGCACGCTGCACCGGCGGCGAAAGTGTGCAGGAACTGCAGCAGCGGATCGTAAACGAGGTACGCCGTATTGCGCAGGAGAATCCGGGCAAAGCAGTGATGATCTTCTGCCATGCCACCCCCATCCGTGTGTTCCGTGCCCACTGTGACGGCGCAAGCCCGGCGGCTATGGGCGAAATTCCCTGGGCGACCAATGCTTCCGTCACCCATGCCGAGTATGAAAACGGCAGTTTCCGCCTGGTTGCCTACAGCACCGACCACTTTATGGGCAGCCTGGTGACGGCACTGCCGGATGATGTGTGAGATCACCGGGGTGGCGAAATGTGGGGGAGAATGTCTGTCTGTGGCGCACAAGTGGTGCTGCAGAAAAAAGAGCTGGCATTTCAAGGAAAAAACAAAAGATTTTTGAAAAAATTTATTGACATTCGTCCTAACATGAGTATAATACTAATCTGTATGGATATGCAGAAAAATAGCTTGGCTGTGGACAGCGGTATTATTCAGGATCTGCAGACACAAAGCGTGGTGGTGGGAGCCAAGCAGCTCCGCAAAGCCCTGACAAAGGGCAGCGCCCGTCGTGTGTATCTGGCAGACAACGCTGATCCCGCCCTTACCGAGCCCCTTGCGGTTCTCTGTCAACACCATGGTGTTGAGTATATCTGGGTCCGCTCCATGGAAGACCTGGGACGTGCCTGCGGCATTGACGTAGGTGCAGCGACGGCAGCCGTCGTCGGTTAAAAAGATTCCGACAGCTTTTGCTGTGGAATATATTTACCCCACCGAAAGGTGAGAATGAAAGAAAGGAGAAATACAATGCCTACTTTTAATCAGCTCGTTAGACATGGCCGTCAGCAGGTCACCTACAAGTCCACCGCTCCTGCTCTGCAGAGAGGTCTGAACACTCTGGAGAACAAGGCTACCGCTGTAGCATCCCCCCAGAAGCGTGGTGTTTGCACTGCTGTTCGTACCACCAGCCCCAAGAAGCCTAACTCCGCTCTGCGTAAGATCGCCCGTGTGCGTCTGACCAACGGTATGGAAGTTTCCGCTTATATTCCTGGTGTCGGCCACAACCTGCAGGAGCACTCTGTGGTTCTGATCCGT
>JAFYNQ010000078.1 GCA_017548065.1 Oscillospiraceae bacterium | reverse complement strand
CGCCCTGCTTCATGGTCTTTTCCATGAGGGCTTCTGCCATGATGTAGGTCTCGCCGTTTTCTGCCTTCACCAGTACGTAGCTGTCACGGGGATGGAGGCAGATCGCCATGTTGCCGGGCAGCGTCCAGATGGTGGTGGTCCAGATGACAAAGAAGGTCTTGGAAAGGTCAACACCCTCCAGCTTGCCCTGGTCATCCTTCACAGCAAACTTCACGTAAACGGAGGTACAGGGATCGTCCTTATACTCAATGTCAGCTTCTGCCACAGCGGTGGCGCAGAAGGGACACCAGGTAACGGGCTTCAGGCCCTTGTAAATAAAGCCCTTGTCAAACATGCGGCCAAAGACCTTGACCTCCTGGGCTTCAAAATGCTTGTCCATGGTGCGATAGGGGTTCGCCCAGTCGCCCACAACACCCAGGCGGCGGAAGCCTGCCATCTGCTTCTGAATGAAGTCCTCAGCGAACTCCTCACAAGCCTGGCGGAACTGGGGGACAGTCATATCACGGTTCAGCTTCTTCTTGGAATTTTCAATGGCACGCTCAATGGGCAGGCCGTGGTTGTCCCAGCCGGGGACATAGGGGGTGTAGAAGCCCATCATAGCGTGGCTGCGGACGATGAAGTCCTTCAGGGTCTTGTTCAGTGCGTGACCCATGTGGATGAAGCCGTTGGAGAAGGGAGGGCCGTCATGCAGCACGAAGGGGGGAAGAGACTTGTTCTTCTCCAGCATCAGCTCGTACAGACCCTGCTCGTTCCAGCGCTCCAGCATGCCGGGCTCACGGTTGGGAAGACCTGCCTTCATGGGGAAGTCGGTCTTGGGGGTAATGATCGTGTTTTTATACTCCATTGGATAAACCTCCATTTTGATACTTGTTCAAAAAATAAACACCTTTGCCTCATGCAAGAGACAAAGGTGTAAATTACCTCTGCGGTACCACTCTTGTTCCGGTTTCCCGGCACTCGTGTCAGCTGTAACGGGCATACCCGGCGCAGTCTACTACCATAAGGGTTCGGTGCGCTGCTCAAAGGTGATATCCTGACGCACTGCATACTGCCTCGCATCAACCGGCAGCTTTCTGCAAGCAGGAAGCGAAAGAACCTGTCCTTATCGTCGCATATGGAATTTATTATCGGTTGTCGTTGTTACCGGTGGGATCGTAGTTACGGCCAAACTGCAGGTTGGCGAACTTGCTGGTGGTGGAGCTGTTGGTGGGGTGCTGGGGAGCGGCCTTGGGAGCCTCGTCCTCGGTAGTACCCACAAGATCCACCAGGTTAGCGGCGATCTCATCAGCCACAGCGTCAGCATCGGTCTTGTGACTGCCGGTGTCGGTGGTCACAGCCTGGGTGCCGGGGGCAGGCAGGTTGGCTTCCTTGATGCGCTCCAGCGCCTGAATGCAGGTTGCGATCTGCTCCTGCAGCTCGGAGATCTTCACAGCAGCCACACGCTTTGCCTCTTCCACACGGGCATTTTCAGCGGCAATGAGGGCATCGGCATTCTTTGCGTTCTCGGCAGCGGTAGCGTTGGCATCACGAAGCATCTGTGCGCACTTGGCTTCTGCTTCCTTGACCATCATGTCGCAGGTCTTCTGTGCGTTCACGATGGCATCCTTCATGCTGGCTTCGTTCTTGCGATACTCCTCCAGCTTGCTTACCAGCACCTTCATCTTGCTCTTGAGAAGGGCATTCTCTTTGTAAAGGGTCACATAGTCTTCGGTCAGCGGCTCCAGGAATTCATCCACGTCACGCTTGTCATAGCCATTGAAGGCGGCATTGCCGAAGGACACCTGATCTATCTGTTGCGGTGTAAACATAATTTGATGTTATATCCTTTCTGTGATTAGAAGTAGCTTTCGGACTCGTTGGGTACGTTCTCCAGGTCACCACTGACAGAGGTGTTGTGAGCGTAGAAGAAGTAAGTAGACTTGGCAACCTTCTTTACGCTGCCGTCCATAATAAATGCGCAGCCGGAGAGGAAGTCCACAACACGGCGGGAGACGGACTCGTCCACACCCTCCATGTTGACAATGACACCCTTCTTGTCACGCAGCTCCTTGGCGATCACGGGAACATCACCAAAGCTCTTTGCATGGTACAGGAACATTTCGTACTTGCCGGAGCCGGAATTTACCACACGGCCGGAGAAGCCGGTGTTGCCGGTATTGGTGCTGCGGAAGGTGCTTTCTTCAGCAGGCTGGGCATCGGAATCAAAGGGAGAGGTGCGACGGCTGCGGGGAGCTTCCTGCTCTTCCTCTGCGTAATCGCCGGTCTCCTCTTCGTAATCGTCTTCGTATTCGTCATCAGAATAAGGTCTTGCAAATTTGGTCATCTTTTCCCACAAATTCATTTGGCGTTATCCTCCTAAAAAATATATATCTTCAGCTGTTGGAGACAGCCGCAAACCCCCGTAGGGCGCGGTCTCCCATGCTCTGAATTTCCATTCTCTATTATCGCAATTTTTCCCCGTTATGTCAACAGTAACTTGCAATATTTTTTAGTTTTTTGTCATATTTTTTCATATTTTTCAGAAGGAAACAGAAATAAGTCGGTCAGGACAAGAGGGAGACTCTCATCCTGACCGACTTTGCTTCCCACAGGTTACGTTGCGGCGGCTGCTTTCAGGGGGCGCATGGGCGCCAGGGTGGAGATGGCATGCTTGTAGATCATCTGCTGCTTGCCGTCGGTTACCAGCACCACAACAAAGCTGTCAAAGCCGGTGACGGTGCCACGCAGCTGAAAGCCGTTCATGAGAAACAGCGTTACCGGCACGGCCTCTTTCTTTACTTCCCCTAAAATAGCATCCTGCAATTTTGTTTGTTCAGACATATGTATATCCGCTCCTCTTTGTTAATTCCCGGTTGGGATATACATATTTTACCATTATGGGTTGTCGCTTTCCCAAAAAATCTGTCGGGCGATCTTCAGTAAATCTTCTGCTCTCTGTTCCTTTTCCCGGCGCAGCCAGTGAATGGCAGGGTTTCTGCGGAACCAGGTCAGCTGCCGCTTGGCATAGTGACGGGAGGCCTGCTGTACCTGCTCAGTTGCGGTCTGCAAGGAGCAAGTGCCGTTTAACACACCGAGAAATTCCTTGTAGCCGATGGCCTGCATGGCGGTGCATTTTTCCGGGATGCCACGATCAAGCAATGACTTGATCTCGTCCATAAGACCCATTTCCAGCATGATTTCCACACGGCGGTCAATGCGGTCATACAGATCTTTGCGATCCTGATCCTCCAGGGCAAACCAAAGGGGCGTGTATCGGGGCGGCTGCTGTTGGGTCAGACGGTTATGCTCGGTGATGGTCATGCCGGTCTCATAGTAGACCTCCAGAGCGCGCAGCACACGCTTTCTGTCTGCAACGTGGAGCCGTGCGGCGCTGTCGGGGTCAATGGAGGCAAGCAGCTGCAGCATGGCTTCCATGCCGTCGCTGTCTGCCTGGGCTTCCAGCTTTTCACGCATACCCGTGGAAGGGTAGGGGGCAAAGCTGTTGCCACGGATCAGGGCATCCATATAAAGACCGGTGCCGCCTGCTATGATAGCGGTCTTGCCACGGGCGATAATATCATCCACAATGGGTGAGGCCAGACAGCAATAACGGCTGACGGAAAAATCCTCCGTAGGCTCTGCCACATCCAGCATGTGATGGGGGATGCCAGCCATCTCCTCCGGGGTGGGCTTGGCAGTGCCGATGTCCATGTATTTATAAATCTGCATGGAGTCGCATGAGACCACCTCACCGTTCAGCTCCTTGGCAAGCGCCACCGCAAAGGCGGTCTTGCCGGAGGCGGTAGGGCCTGCGACGCAAATAATATTATTCATAGGGGCTCCTTGGGGTTATCGTTTAAACTGCTTTTCCAGCTGCTTTTTGCTTAAGGTGATGCAAATGGGTCTACCGTGGGGGCAGTATTTCAGGTCTTCTCTTGCCATTACCTGACGTACCAGCGCCAGAAGCTCTGCTTCATCGGTGCGCCAGCCTGCCTTGATGGCAGCCTTGCAGGCAACGGTGTGCAGCAGCTCGTCACGGATGTTCTCTGCCTTCTCACGCTTGCCGCTCAGCAGGTCAGACACCAGGGATTCCAGTGTTTCCGCAGCGGCTTCCTGGGAAAGATCCATGGGGATCTGCCGCAGCAGCACGGTGCTGTCACCGAACAGCTCCACCTCAAAGCCCAGCGTCATGAGGAAATCCTGATTCTCCAGGGCAATGGCAGCGCCCTCCGGAGACAGACGGCAAGGAACGGGGGATAGCAGCGCCTGGGCGCTGATGCGCTCCTGATTTGCCTTCAGCTTGTCAAAGAGAATGCGCTCGTGGGCTGCGTGCTTGTCGATCAAAAAGGCCTCTTCCCCTTGCTCCACGATCACGTAAGCGTTGTACAGCTCACCTACGTACCGCCAGGTGGATTCCGGCTCTGTGTCCGGCAGCTGCGCCTGCTCCGGCTCTGCCGGGATAGGCTCGGGGGTGACGGGTTCGTGAATAGGGAGGATGGGTTCGTGAATAGGGAGGATGGGTTCGTGAACGGTCACCGGCTCCGGGGGCGTGGCGAGCTTGGTGACAGTGATAATGGGAGGCAGCGCAGCTTCCTCTTCCTGCTTCTTTGCAGGATTTGCAGGCAGCGTGACATTCTGTCCCAGCCGGGTTTCTCTTGTGATCGCCTCTGCGGTGGCAATGGCGCGCGCCTGGGCAGGCTGGGGCGCATTCTGCAAAGCGCCGGAGAAGTTTTTGAACTCCTGAGGGGTCATGGTGCGGAAGAAGCTCTCCTGCTTGGGGGAAGGCGCCTGGGTAGCGGTGGGCGCAGGTGTGGGGGCGGCAGGCTTTTGGGTGAACTGCACCTGGGGTCTGTCCGGGGTCTTGTTCAGTGCGCCCAGCACGCCGTAATGGACACAGTCAAACACTGCTTTTTCATTTAAGAATTTGACCTCTGTCTTTGCCGGGTGGACGTTCACATCCACCGTGTTGGCAGGCAATTTCAGGTGCAGCACGCAGGCAGGGAACTTACCGATCATGATCTGATTCCGATAAGCTTCCTCAAGGGCAGCGATCAAAAGCCTTGATTTTACCGGGCGATCGTTGACAAAGAAGGTCTGCAGACTACGGCTGGGGCGTGCATCGGTGGGCTTGGAAACAAAGCCGGTGAGGTGATAGCCCTCCCAGCTGCTGCTGACCTTGATCAGCTTGCCACCGTCTCTGCCGTACACACAGTATACAGCTGCCTCCAGGTCACTGCTGCCGGGGGTGGACAGAACCTCCTTGCCGTCCCGGATGAAACGGAAGGCAACCTCCGGGTGCGCCAGCGCTTGCTGGTGGACAGTGGCTGTGACCTTTGCGCCCTCGGCAACATCGGTCTTCATGAATTTCATACGGGCAGGTACGTTGAAGAACAGATCCCGAATGATGATCGTTGTACCCTCGGGACAGCCGGCTTCTCCACGGTCGGTGACAGCGCCTGCCTCCAGGGTAAGGCTGGTGCCGCTGATAGCGCCGGCGGTTTTGGTAATCAGGTCAATGCGGCTGACAGAGGCGATGGCAGCCAGTGCCTCGCCACGGAAGCCCATGGTGCCGATGGCGGCAAGGTCTTCTGCAGTCCGCAGCTTGGAGGTTGCGTGACGGAGAAAAGCGGTTTCCGCATCCTCCGGGGTCATGCCACAGCCGTTATCTGTGACACGCATAAAGGTAGAGCCGCCTCCACGGATCTCCACGGTGACCTGGGAAGCGCCGGCATCCACTGCATTTTCCAGCAGCTCTTTAATAACAGAAGCCGGGCGCTCCACCACTTCACCTGCGGCGATCAGGTTCGCCACATGGGGAGACAGCTGTATGATCTTCGGCAAGATGATCCCTCCTTACATGGAAAGCATGCCAATTGCGTTTACAAAAATATGAATCAGAATAGGGGCGACAATGGAATCGGTGTTGACGTATGCCCAGGCAAGGCAGATGCCGGCAGGAATGTACTGCAGGAAGCACAAGAACAGATGGAAGGGCTCGTACATGCCGATATAGCCCATAATGTGCAGCACAGCAAATACAACAATGGAAACAACAAAGCCCAGGAACTTGTTTTTGCTGTAAATACTGCGGAAAACAAGACCACGGTACAGAAGCTCCTCGGTTACCGGCACAAGGAAAATGGTGCCGATGAGCATCAGCTCACGACTGTCTGTCAGCATGCCGCTGATGGAGTCATCATTGACGTTGATAAACTCCGGGTATACAACCACAATGAAGATGCTGATAGCTATGGAAAGAACCCAGTAAAGGGCATAGCCGCACACAGCGGTGAGCAGTGTCTTCTTGATGTTGGAGAAGGCGATCCTGATGTTGGCGATGAGATATTTGCGGAAGATCACCGTGGTGCAGATAAAATTGATGCAGAAATAGATGAAATTCAGCTTGGCATCCGACAGCGGCTCCGGCAAATACATGCTCACGATTTCCAGCGCAATGGGAATGGGCAGCAGCTGCAGCACCAGGTAGACCCAACCGCCGATGGTTTCACTGCGGGTCATAGAGACAGATAAGTTTTTCATAATCACTCCAGCATTTTCTTCAGCTTGTACAGCTCGTTCATGGCTTCAATGGGGGTCAGTGTTTCCACGTTCAGCTTCCGCAGAGCATCGCAGACCTGGGTCGTGCCAATGTCCAGCATGCTCATCTGTGCCTCTGGGGCTTCCTTTACCACGTGGGTAGGCTCCGGCGCACCCTCACGCTCCAGCTGGGCAAGGATCTCACGGGCACGGCTGACCACACCGGCAGGCAGACCTGCCAGCTTGGCAACCTCAATACCAAAGCTGTCATCCGTAGCGCCGGGAACGATCTTTCGCAGGAAGATCATCTTGTCCCCACGCTTCTTCACGGCGATGTTGTAGTTCTTTACATTGGGCAGCTCGTCCTCAATGGTGCTGAGCTCATGGTAGTGGGTGGCAAACAGTGTCTTTGCGCCCAGGTGACGGGGACTTGCGGCATACTCCAGCACCGCACGGGCAATGGACATGCCGTCATAGGTGGAGGTGCCTCTGCCGATCTCGTCCAGGATCAGCAGACTCTTGGAGGTGGCGTATTTCAGGATGGAAGCCACCTCTGCCATTTCCACCATGAAGGTGGACTGACCGGAAGCCAGGTCATCACTGGCACCGATTCGGGTAAACACACGGTCCACAAGACCGATGCGTGCGCTGCGTGCAGGCACGAAGGAGCCGATCTGCGCCATCAGCACGATCAGCGCCACCTGACGCATGTAGGTGGATTTACCTGCCATGTTGGGGCCGGTGATAATGGACACCTGGTTGTCCGCAGAACCCAGCTGGGTGTCATTGGGGACAAAGAGGGTATCGCCCAGCATCTGCTCTACCACGGGGTGTCTGCCGTCAATGATGCTGATGTCGCTGTCCAGTGTGATCTCCGGGCGGCAGTAATTCCGCTGCACAGCCACGGTGGCAAGGGAGCAGAGAACGTCGGCGGTGGCAACGGCGGCGGCAGAGGTCTGAATGCGGCGCGCCTGCATTGCCAGAAATTCCCGTAGCTCGCTGAACAGCTGATACTCCAGGGCGGTGACTCTTTCCTTGGCGGTGAGGATCTGGTTTTCCAGCTCCTTCAGCTCCTGGGTGATGTAACGCTCGCAGTTGGTCAGTGTCTGCTTGCGGATGTAATGCTCCGGCACCTGATCCACAAAGGACTTGGAAACTTCAATATAATAGCCGAAAACACGGTTATAGCCAACTTTCAGCGTGCGAATGTTTGTCTTTTCACGCTCGGAGGCTTCAATGGCAGCAATGGTGCCCTGACCGCCGTTCATGATATCACGGAGTCTGTCCACCTCTGCATTGGCGCCCTTGCGGATAATACCGCCCTCACGGACAGTCAGCGGCGGCTCGTCCACGATGGTATGTTCAATAATATGGGCGCAGTCGCTCAGCTCGTCAATGGCAAGCTCCAGCTTCACTGTCATGGCGCTTTCCAGCTGCTTCAGCTGCTTGCGCACATGGGGCAGAGAGCGCAGACCCCGGGCAAGACCCAAAAGGTCACGGCAGTTTACAGTGCCGGTGACAATACGGGTGGTGACACGCTCAAAGTCTGTCACATCCTTCAGCGCTTCAATCAGCTCGCCACGGCAAACGGTGGCGCTGACCAGCTCCTCCACAGCGGCCTGTCTGCGTGTGATCTCCGCAGGATCCAGCAGAGGCTTTTCCAGCCAGCTGCGCAGCATACGTCCGCCCATGGCGGTGTGGGTCTTGTCCAGCACCCACAGCAGCGTGCCCTTCTTTTCCTTGGAGCGCAGTGTCTCTGTCAGCTCCAGGTTTCTTCGGGCATCCATGTCCAGCTCCATAAACCGACCGGTGGTGTAATACTGCAGCTGGCGGATGTGGCTCAGTTCGTTTTTTTGCACGAACCGCAGTGTCTCCAGCAGTGCGCCGGCAGCCACGGTGGCAGCAGGCAGACCGGTCAGCCCCAGGGTTGCCAGGGGCATGTCAAAATGCTGCTCCAAAAGGGCTTGGGCGGCAGTAAAATCAAACTGGTTGCTCTGTCCCTCGTCCACACAGCAGTTCAGCCGATGGAACAGCGCATCCTCTAAAACAGCATGGTCAGCGCCTTCGCCGCCACGGATCACCTCGGAGGGAGTGAAGCGGCCAAGCTCGGAGGCAGCCGCCTGGGCATCGTCGCAGGTGGTGACGAAAAATGCGCCGGTGGACACGTCGCAGAAGGCAAGACCGAACTTGCCCTCTTGACCGTAGAGACAGCCCATATAGTTGTTGCGGCTTTCGTCCAGCATGGAGCTTTCCGTAACGGTACCGGGGGTGATGATCCGGGAGATACCACGCTCCACAATGCCCTTGGCAGCGGCAGGATCTTCCATCTGCTCACAGATCGCCACCTTGTAGCCCTTTGCCACAAGACGGGCAATGTAGGCCTCCACAGAGTGGTAGGGGACACCGCACATGGGTGTCTGCTCCTCCTTGGGCTTGCCACGGTCACGGGTGGTGAGGGTCAGATCCAGCTCCTTTGCCGCCAGCCGGGCATCCTCGTCAAACATTTCGTAAAAGTCACCCAAACGGAAGAATAAAATGCAATCCCGGTTTTGCTCCTTGATGGCATAGTATTGCTTTTTCATGGGGGTCATTTCTGTATTTTCAGCCATATTATCTATCCTCTTTCAGCGTTCCCGTAAGACTCCAGGTGGTGGAGCCGTCAATGGTGATTTGCACAAAGCTGCCGATCAGCGATGGGTCACCTTCAAAGCGTACCAGCCTGCCGCCCTCTGTGCGTGCGGTGAGCAGGTCACCGTCCACACCGTCCACAAGACAGCGGTAGGTTTTGCCCACGTAGTTTTTGTGCATCTTTTCGGAGATCTGTGTCTGCAATGCGCAAAGACGGGTAAATCGGATGTCCTTCTGCTGTTTGGTGGTGGGGTCCTCCATAGTCGCTGCCGGTGTGCCGGTGCGGGGGGAGAAGATGAAGGTAAACAGCGCATCGTATTTGACCTTGGAAACCAGTGTCAGTGTCTCTTCAAATTCCTCGTCGGTTTCACCGGGGAAGCCCACAATGACGTCGCTGGTCAGCACCAGCTTCGGCATAACGGACTTGGCATATTCCACCAGCTCCAGGTACTGCTCCCGATCGTAGTGGCGGTTCATGGCCTTCAGCACACGGCTGGAGCCGGATTGGAAGGGAAGATGCAGCTGCTTGGCGATTTTTTTGTTGGAAGCCATGGTGTCAAACAGCTTCTTGCCGGCATCCCGGGGATGGCTGGTCATAAACCGGATCAGGAAATCGCCGGGGATCTCTGCAATTTTCACAAGCAGGTCGGAGAAATCAATGTTCTCCTCCAAATCTTTGCCGTAGGAGTTCACATTCTGACCCAAAAGGGTGATCTCCTTTGTGCCGGTTTCGATCAAACTGCGGCATTCTGCCAGGATATCCTCCGGCTTGCGGCTGCGCTCCCGTCCACGGACATAGGGGACGATGCAGTAGGTGCAGAAATTGTTGCAGCCGTACATAATGGAGACCCATGCCTTCAGGGTGTGATCCCGCAGCTGGGGAAGACCCTCGGCGATAGAGCCTGCTTCGTCTTCCGTGAAATAGCTGCGCTTGCCGGTGGTCAGCACACGGTGCAGCAGCTGGGGAAACTGCCACAGATGGTGGGTGGAGAACACGCCGTCCACATGGGGGTAGCTTTTTTTGATCCGCTCCACGACCTTTTCTTCACCTGCCATACAGCCGCAGAGGAAGATCTTCTGGGGTGCGTGGCGGCGCTTGGTGTGGGTCAGTGCGCCCAGATTACCGAAAACACGCTGCTCCGCATGCTCTCGGATGGCGCAGGTGTTCATGACCACCACATCGGCGCCCTCGGCACTGTCGGTCATGGCATAGCCGCTTTCGGACAGAATGCCACGGATCTTCTCGGAATCCGCCTCATTTTGCTGGCAGCCGTAGGTCTCCACATAGGCGGTGGGAACACGGTCACGGTCGTGCCAGTAGGCCTGAATTTTATTGCAAAAGGCAAGCTGCTGCTCCAGCGCTTCCCTGGAAATCACAGTGGTCTCGGTCTTCATGGACATACTCCTTCATAATACTATCTCAACTTAAAATAATAGCAGATTTTCCTCTTTTTTGCAAGCCATATTTAAATATATGTAAACATTTACAAAACTTATTGCAATTCCTTTTTATCCGTGCTAGAATAAACCCATCTTTGCGTAAGGAGAGAAATTATGATTTGTAAATATTGCAATGCCCAGATCGAAGACGACAGCAAGTTCTGTCCTATCTGCGGCATGGCGCTGGCTGAGGAAGCGCCGGTGGAAGAGACTCCCGTAGAGGAGACTCCCGTGGAAGAAGCTCCCGTAGAGGAGACTCCCGTGGAAGAAGCTCCCGTAGAGGAGACTCCCGTGGAAGAAGCACCCGTAGAGGAGACTCCCGTGGAGGAAGCACCCGTAGAGGAGACTCCCGTGGAGGAAGCACCCGTGGTGATCACCTCCCAGAAGCCCAAGGTGTGGCCCATCGTGCTGGCTGCTGTGGGTTCTGTGCTGGCCATGGCTGTGCTGGCAGTGGTGCTGCTGGCTGCCCTGGGTGTGGAGATCAAGGTGCCCACCAATGATATCTTCAACAAGGAAGTCTACACCGTCTCCGACGAGAAGGCTGTGGACAAGGGCGACGCTGTGGTTGCCAAGGTTGGCAACAAGGTGCTGACCAACAGCCTGCTGCAGATCTACTACCGCATGCGTGTGCTGGATTTCCTGAACTACTACGGCAGCTACCTGGATCAGATCGGTCTTGATTACACCCAGCCGCTGAGCGAGCAGGAGAGCTATTACGACAAGTCCATGACCTGGGAGCAGTATTTTATTGACGCTTCCATCCAGTCCTGGAGCAACTATGCATCGCTGTGCGTTGAGGCAGAGAAGGCAGGCTTCACCCTGGAGGCCGACGTGGAGGCAGAGCTCGCCAAGATCCCTGCATCCCTGGAGGAGCAGGCGCTGGCAGGTGAGTATGCGTCTGCAGATGCCATGATCAAGGATCTGCTTGGCCCTGCCTGCAATATGGAAGCCTACATGGAGTACATCCGCATTGACACCGTTGCCAACACCTATTACTCCACCGAGTATGAAAAGCTGATCCCCACCGAGGACGAGGTGGATGCATACTTCACCGCCAACGAGGAATCCTTCGCCGCCAACGGTATCACCAAGGATGCAGGCCTTGTTTCCTCTGTCCGTCATATCCTGGTCTGCCCTGTGGCAGAAGAGGTGACCGAGGAATCCACCGAGCCTACCGAGACAACAGATGCTACCACCGCACCCACCGAGGCAGTTGACGCGTACGGCTTCACCGAGAGCCAGTGGGCAGAGTGCCTGGCAAAGGCAGAGAAGATCCTCCAGGAGTGGAAGGACGGCGAGGCTACCGAGGAGAGCTTTGCAGCTCTGGTCGCCACCTACACCGAAGACCCCGGCTCTGCTTCCACCGGCGGTCTGTACGAGGACATTAACCCCACCTCCTCCTATGTGGAGAACTTCCTGAACTGGTCTGTGGACATGGCCCGTCAGCCCGGCGATACGGACATCGTGCAGACTGAGTACGGCTACCACATTATGTACTTCGTCTCCGGCTCTCCCTACTGGAAGTCCAGCGCCGAGACGCAGCTGCTCAGCGAGCGTACCAACAAGATGATTGAGGAAATCAAGGAAAAGAATCCCGTGGATTACAAGTACAAGAACATCGCCCTCAGCGAGCCGGAGCTTGCCTAAAAAACGATCCCCCAGGTTGTAGAAACCTGGGGGATCTTGCTGTCTTTACCAATCTGCATTCAGTGTGGGGAGCATGGGGAGAGAACGGAAAATATCGGCGGTGATGGCTTTGTACTCTGCAATGTCTGTTGTCTTTCGCAGCTTCTTGAACAGCTTGTCGCCGCCCTCAAAATGGCGCTTCAGGTAGCCCCAGTTTTCCTTCATGCGGAACATGGCATTCCTGGCACTGCCGAAGGCTTCGGTGTAGGCCTCCAGCAAGGCGCCGTGAAAGCCTTCCAGGGCAGCAGCGGTGGTGCCGCCCTCTGTGACCATGCCGGGATCACCGATGAGACCCCGTCCCAGCATCACCGCTTCCACATTGGGAAATTCTGCGGCAATGCGCTCAATGTCGGAAAGGGTGTTCAGATTGCCGTTGTAGCATAGGGGCATGGTTGCCTTTTCTGCGGCATACCGAAACCATTCCATGCGTACACAGCCCTTGTAAAAATCCTCACGGACACGGGGGTGTATTGTCAGCTCCCGGATGGGATAGCGGTTGAAGATCTCCAGCAGCCGGGGGAATTCCTCCGGGTCATGAAAGCCAAGCCGTGTTTTTACAGACACCGGCAGGGCAGCACGGTTATAGATCTCATAAAGAAAGCTGTCCAGGGCGTCGGGGTCAGTGAGAAGACCTGCGCCCTTTCCCTTGGCGGTAACTGTGCCGGAGGGACAGCCCAGATTCAGATTTACCTCTTCGTAGCCCAGTTCGCCGCAACGCTCTGTAAACCACAGAAAATCCTCTGCATTTTTTGTAAGGATCTGGGGGATCACCGTAAGACCCGGCTCCGGGGACAGCTCTGCGCGCTCCCTGGGCGTGAGACTGCGGTGGACGGTGGGGGAGAAGAAGGGAGTATAATACCGGCAAACACCGGGAAAATATGCCCGATGCAGCCGTCGGTAGATCCGATCCGTGATCCCCTCCATGGGGGCAAAATAGTAGTTCATAAGTACCTCTTTGCACGAGTAAGGGGAAGGCAAAACGCCTTCCCCGGTGTCTCTATTAGATTTCCATGATCACGGGGAGGATCATGGGATTTCTCTTTGTGGTCTTGAACAGATAGCTGCTCAGATCGTTCTTGATGGCAGACTTGATGGCAGTCCAGTCACGGACACGCTTGCGGCTGCAGCGGTCAATGGCCTCCAGCGCCACACAGCGCAGCTCCTCCATCAGCTCCTCAGATTCCTTCACGTAAATAAAGCCTCTTGTGATAATGTCCGGGCCGGTGATCACAGCGCCGTCCTGGGCGGAAATGTTCACGCAAACCACGATCATGCCGTCCTGGGCAAGATGCTTTCTGTCACGCAGCACCACGCTGCCCACATCGCCCACGCCGGTGCCGTCCACGAAGACCTTTCCGGCAGGTACAGTGCCTGCCAGCTTGCAGTTTTTACGGGTAAACTCAAAAATGCTGCCGATCTCACCGATGCGCACGTTCTTTTCCGGCGTGCCAACCATGGCAGCCAGCTTGCCGTGGATCTGCAGATGGCGCTGCTCACCGTGAACGGGGAGGAAGAACTGGGGCTTTGTCAAAGCATGGATGATCTTCAGCTCCTCCTGGCAGGCATGGCCGGAGACGTGGAGTCCCTCGCTCTTTTCGTATACCACCTCAGCGCCCTTGCGGTACAGCTCGTTGATAATACGGGAAACGGCCTTCTCGTTGCCGGGAATGGCAGAGGCGGAGATGATCACACGGTCGCCGGATACGATATCCACCTGCTTATGGGTGGAGAAGGCCATGCGGTACAGTGCAGACATATTCTCGCCCTGGGAGCCGGTGGAGACGATGACCACCTTGTTTTTGGGCAGACTCTTGATGGCAGCCAGGTCAACGATGGTACCGGCAGGTACCTTGATATAGCCCAGCTCCTGGGCGACCTTCAGCATGTTCTCCATGCTGCGGCCGGATACCGCCACCTTTCTGCCGTAGCGGTGGGCGGTGGCAAGCACAGCCTGAATGCGGTGCATGTTGGAAGCAAAGGTGGTGATAATAATACGCTGGTCACAGTTCTTGAACTGACGGTCAAGACCCTCTGCCACCACGTTTTCACTGGGGGTGTAGCCTGCACGCTCCACGTTGGTGGAGTCGCAAAGCAGCGCCAGCACGCCCTGGTTGCCCAATTCGCCCAGCCTTGCCAGGTCGATCATGCCGTCCTTTGCGGTGGGGTCGATCTTGAAATCGCCGGTCATGACCACCGTACCCACGGGCGTGTGGATGGCAAAGGCAACAGCGTCGGCAATGGAATGGTTCACGTGGATAAATTCCACGGTAAAGCAGCCCGCCTTCACCACGTCACCGGGCTTGTGGGTCACGAGCTTTACCTTGTCCGCAATGCGATGCTCCTCCAGCTTCAGCTTGATAAGACCCAGTGTCATGGGCGTTGCGTGGATGGGACAGCTTACCTGCTGCATGCTGTAGGGGATAGAGCCGATATGATCCTCGTGACCGTGGGTAATGAACATACCGCGCAGCTTCTTTGCGTTCTGCACAAGATAGGTGAAATCGGGGATCACCAGGTCAACGCCGTACATGTCTTCCTCGGGGAAGCCCACGCCGCAATCCACAACGATCATATCCTTACCGTACTCCAGTACGGTGATGTTCTTGCCGATCTCGTCAAGACCGCCAAGGGGGATGATTTTCAGTTTTTCAGCCAATGGAATACTCCTTT
>JAFYNQ010000077.1 GCA_017548065.1 Oscillospiraceae bacterium | reverse complement strand
CGCATGGTAGCAACCATGCCGGTGAACACCTGCAGACACATTTTCACAGTGTCCACAGCGTCAAATACGCTTTCCTTGTCCTCCTGCATGTCCTTGTTATAGGCAAGGGGCAGACCCTTCAGAGTGGTCAGCAGCGCCATCAGGTCGCCGAACACACGGCCGGTCTTGCCACGGACAAGCTCTGCCATGTCGGGGTTCTTCTTCTGGGGCATAATGGAGGAACCGGTGGTATAGGCATCGCTGAGCTCCACGAACTTGAACTCCCAGGAGGACCAGAGAATGATCTCCTCAGAGAAGCGGGACAGATGCACCATAAGAATGGAAATGGCGCTCATAAGCTCGGCGCAGAAGTCACGGTCGGAAACGCCGTCCAGGCTGTTCATGCAGATGCCGTCAAAACCCAGCTTTTCTGCCTCAAAGCGGCGGTCGGTGTCATAGGTAGTGCCTGCCAGTGCGCAGCAGCCGATGGGGGACTGATTCATGCGCTTCTTGCAGTCGGAGAGTCTCTCCAGGTCACGCAGCAGCATCATGGCATAGGCCATCAGGTGATGACCGAAGGTGATGGGTTGGGCACGCTGCAGATGGGTGTAGCCGGGCATGATGGCATCCTTGTAAGCTTCCGCTTTGTCGGTGACAGCCACAATCAGCTCTTTTACAAGACCTTCAATTTCGGTGATCTCGTCACGCAGGTACAGACGGATATCCAACGCCACCTGGTCATTACGGGAACGGGCGGTGTGCAGCTTCTTGCCCACATCACCCAGACGCTGGGTCAGCACCTGCTCCACGAACATATGGATATCCTCGCACTCCATGTCAATGGGCAGCTTGCCGCTTTCAATATCGCCCAGGATCTCTTCCAGACCGGCGATCAGCTGGTCGGCATCCTGCTGGGTGATAATGTCCCTGGCTGCCAGCATGGCAGCATGGGTCATGGAGCCGGTAATGTCCTGACGGTACATCCGGCAGTCAAAATGAATGGAGGAATTGAAATCATCTGCGATTTTTTCTGTTTGGCCATCGGTTCTTCCGGCCCACATCTTTGCCATAAAGATTCTCCTTAAAAACTCGTAATGGGCGGACGCAATGTCCGCCCTTACGGTGTTGTTTTTGAAAAGTCGGTTATAATTCCGGCTTACAGCTTGCCCTGCTCACGCAGTGCCTGCACCAGAGTGGGCAGACCCCACAGATTGATGAAGCCTTCAGCCTGCTTCTGATCATAGTCGCTCTCGTCAAAGGTAACCAGGGACTCAGAGTACAGAGAGTAGGGAGAGGTAGTGCCGGCAGGAATGATGTTGCCCTTGTACAGCTTCAGCTTAACAGAGCCGGTAACGTACTTGTTGGACTCGTTGGCAAATGCGGTGAGAGCCTCCTGCAGGGGGGAGTACCACTTGCCGTTGTAGATCAGGTCAGCGTAGTCAACAGCCAGCTTCTGCTTCACGTGCAGAGTGTCTCTGTCAACGGTGAGCATCTCCAGCTGGTTGTGAGCAAAGTACAGAATAGTGCCGCCGGGAGTCTCGTAAACACCACGGTCCTTCATGCCCACCAGACGGTTCTCCACGATATCAATGATACCGATGCCGTTGGCACCGCCGATCTTGTTCAGACCTGCGATGATCTGGGAAGCCTTCATCTTCTCACCGTTGAGGGCAACGGGAGCGCCGGCTTCAAAATCAATGGTCACATAGGTGGGTTCATCGGGAGCCTGCAGGGGGGAGACACCCATTTCCAGGAAGCCCAGCTTCTCGTACTGGGGCTCGTTTGCGGGATCTTCCAGATCCAGACCCTCGTGACTCAGGTGCCACAGGTTCTTATCCTTGGAGTAGTT
>JAFYNQ010000076.1 GCA_017548065.1 Oscillospiraceae bacterium | reverse complement strand
GGTGGAGCAGACCTGACCGTCCACCTCGCCGGTGCCGTGGCACTTGTGGCACTGCATATCCATTTCGCAGCTGGGTTCGGTGAAGGGGAAGTGATGGGGACGGAAGCGCACCTGGGCATCATGACCGTAAATGCGGCTCATAATGGTGATCAGCGCACCCTTCAGGTCACCCATGGTGATGTTCTCATCCACCACAAGACCCTCAATCTGATGGAACATGGGGGAGTGGGTAGCATCTGCTTCATCCTTACGGAACACACGGCCGGGAGCCAGAATGCAGATGGGGGGCTCGGCATTTTCCATAGCACGGATCTGCATGGGGCTGGTCTGTGTACGCAGCAGTACGGAATCATCATCGGTGAAATAGAAGGTGTCGCTGCGGTCACGGGAGGGATGACCCTCCTCAATGTTCAGTCGGGTGAAGTTGTAGTCAGCAAGCTCAATTTCGGGACCGTCAATGATGCGGTAGCCCATGCCGACGAAGATGTCCTTGATCTCCTGCAGCACCTTGTTCATGGGATGCTCGTGACCGTAGTTTACGGTATCACCGGGAATGGTGACATCAATGGCTTCTGCAGCCAGCTTCTGCTCCAGTACGGCAGCATCAATGGCAGTCTTGCGCTCCTCCAGCTTTTCCTCAATGGCAGCACGGACGGCGTTTGCCACCTGGCCCATAACGGGACGCTCCTCGGGGGACAGCTTGCCCATCTGCTTCAGGACCGCGGTGATCTCACCCTTTTTGCCCAAAAGCTTGACACGCAGCTCCTCCAGAGCAGCGGGAGTCTCAGCCGCATCCAAAGCGGCCAGCGCCTGCTGCCGGATCTGTTCTAATTGTTCTCTCATGTATATTGCTCCTTTCCATCGGCTTGTTACAAAAAAATAATGCCCTTGTCCCAAGGGGACGAAGGACAAACCTCCGCGGTACCACCCGCAATTCGCATAAAGCGCAGCTCACGGTGCAAACGCACCCAGTCTTTAACGGTGACCACCGGCACATCCTACTGTAATTTCAAATGGCAGCTCCCGGGGGAAAGCCCATTGTCATACGCAAGCGGATCCCACCATCCCGCTCTCTCTGTAAAGCGTATAGCCAACAAAGGACAACCCGTTCATAGCTTTTTGCATATCGGATGGATTTTACCACAGTTTGCAGGAAAAAGCAAGAGCTATTTCTTAAAAAACGGCTGTTTCAGGGACATATACTTGATTTTGATGCATAAAAATATAGTGCGCAGCGTACCTTGCTGTGACAAATACCATAGGATGTGTTGTATTTGCGTCGGATCATTTCACTGATTTGTGTTGCTGTTTTGCTGTGTGGCTGTACGGGTACGCAGCCGCTGGAGGATGAAATCATGTCGCTGCGGCAGCGGCTCTTAACCGGGAATGGCTGCTCTTTTGATATGACCGTCCTGGCTGATTATGGGGATAAAAGCTATAGCTTTTCCATGCATTGCACTATGGAAAAGGAGGGGAATGTTCGATTTGCGGTCACAGCACCGGAGAGTATTTCCGGGATAAGCGGTATTTTGGGAGAGGTAGCAGGGGGGCTGACCTTTGACGATCAGGTGCTGGCTTTTGAAATGCTGGCAGGTGGACAGATCACGCCGGTCAGCGCACCCTGGCATATGCTGGAGGCGCTGAAGGGTGGGTATCTTCAGGGTTGCTGCGAAAATGAGGAAGGTCTGCTGGTGCAGATCAATGACAGCTATCGGGGCGAAAACATTATGGCAGAAATACAGCTCAGCAGTGACGGTGCCCCGGTGTCCTGCCAGCTGTTCTGGTCGGGAAGACGGTTTATGACACTGTCCGTCAGAAACTTTTCCTTTCTGTAACGAAGCGCACATTTCCGCATAAGATAAAGTGTGGCTGCTGCCGTATATTTTCCTTTGTGCGTGGAATAATCAAAACAGCCGCGTTACATAGGAGATCGGTAGCGCAGGCAAGAAATGCGCGGAGAGTGAATAACATGGACGGCACTGTAAGACGGGGAGATATCTTTTATGCAGATCTTTCTCCCGTTGTAGGCAGCGAGCAGGGCGGCACACGTCCCGTTTTGATCGTACAAAATGATACCGGTAATAAGCATTCACCAACGGTGATCGCAGCGGCGATCACCAGCCAGACCGGCAAGGCACGGCTGCCGACGCACATCAACATTGTGGGCGGCAGTGTAGGTCTTACAAAAGACTCCGTGATACTACTGGAGCAGATCCGCACCATTGATAAAAGAAGATTGCGGGAGCATATGGGGCATTTGGATGAAGCCCATATGTCCCTGGTAAATGATGCTATTGCGGTCAGTTTTGGGTTGCGGGAAATCGGCGGTATGTGAATGAAACACCCCCTTGCGGAATATTCTGCAAGGGGGTGCTTTGTATGGAAGTTTTTGATGTTTTCCACGGCGGAGAAGCCGTTGGTTCTGTGACGGTTAAGAGAGAGGGACTGTATTATCTTTTGTCCTGCCACTGTAAGCGTCTGGAAGGCGTTCTGCGACTTGTGCTGCACCGGGAGAATGGGTGTGTTTCTGTTGGTATTTGCGTGCCGGAGGGTGCAGGCATGGGGATATGCCGAAGGGTGCCCATAAAGCGTCTGGGAGCGCCGCCTTGGCAGTTTTCTCTTACAGAGGGAAATAAAGAGGTGTTTGTGCCGCTGGAAGGTGCGCTGCCCACGGCGGCTTTGGTAAACCTGGAAAGCGCAAGGTTTTGTCGTCGTGAGGGACAGCCGGGATTGCTGTTTCCTTATTTGCCGGAGTTGTAGTCCCAGTCATCCAGCAGCCGGAAATCCGCTTCTGTGATGGTGATGTATTCCTGACCGTCTAAAAGATCACCCTTTGCACTGATTCGGGCAGACTTCATGCCGGTCATCTGACAGACGGTTTTGCCCAGGCAGACGCAGGCTATAGTCAGATCCACACCGGAGATCAGGGAAATGTGAGAGCTTAATTGGATCAGTGCCGTGTCGGACATGAAATCCAGCTGCTCCAGGGTCGTGCCGGCAGGGAAGGGGGAAATGCAGTTTTGTGTGGTGGGACCCTGAAGATACATATCCACGAGGTACACATAATCCTCACGGTGACCGAAGGCTTCCCGAGGCTCGGAGGAGATCACCTTTTCGCCCTTTTCAAGTCCGTACTCACGGGCACGGTAGTAGAATGTAACGGGGTCGCGGGGGTCAGCATGTCCTTGGGAGCAGGCGGCAAGGGAGAAAAGCATAAGCAGGACAAGAAGAAAACAAAACGGTCTTTTCATTTTTGTTCCTCCTCTACCTCAAAAATGGGAAAATGCAGAGTAAACTTTGTGCCGCTGCCCATGGTACTTTCCACATGGATACGTCCGTGATTGCGGCGGATGATGTTTCGGACGATGGAAAGACCCAAACCGCTGCCGCCGGTGGAGCGGGAGCGAGCCTTGTCCACACGGTAGAAGCGCTCAAAAATATGCTCCAGTGCATCCTCCGGGATGCCCATACCCGTATCTCGGATCTCAATCACGGCATCCTCTTCCTGCTTCTTCAGGGTGATGAATAGCTCACCGTCTTTTTTGTTATACTTAATGCCGTTTTCCACCAGGTTAAACAGCACTTGATACAGATCGTCCTCCAAAATCAGCACGGAGTAGTCTTCTGTAAGATCGGTATGGACAGTGATGTTGTTGTTTTTGGCAGTGGGGGACAGCATACGAACCACACGCTCCACGGTGGGGGCAATGTAGGTGATCTCTGCATCTGTCTCCTGACGGGCATCAATACGGGATAGCGCCAGCAACTTTTGGCTCATGCGGTTAAGCCGCTCTGCCTCGTTGCCGATGTCACCGACAAATTCACGCACAGTCTCCATATCCATATCGTTTTGCAGAATGGAATCTGCCAGCAGCTTGATAGAGGCAAGGGGCGTCTTCAACTCGTGAGAAGCATCGGAGACAAAGCGGTTACGCTTGTTTTCCGATGTTTGCAGACGGTCAATAAGATCGTTAAACTCGCTACTTAAAATATTCAGTTCGTCATGACCCGACATCTCTAATTTGTGAGAGTAATCACCGTTTCGCACGGTACGGATAGAGGTCAGGATCTGCTTGATTCGCTTGATATGACCGTTGGAAGACAGAAAAGAGAATAAGATAACGGCGATCTCCAGCACCAGGGTAATGGTGAAGATAGTGCTTTGCAGAGAGGAGATCAGTCGGCCTTGCTCGGAGTCATATTCTGTCATATACACACAGCCGATATAGGCACCGTGACTGACAATAGGCATAGCAGTGCAGGAGCGCATGGTGCCGTCATGGTAATTCCAGTGAAATATCTTGTTGCCTTCCAGCGCTTTTACGATCTCGGGATAGAGAAGATATTTTCCTTTTGTGACGGTGCTTTCCATGTTATCGTAGATCACGCGGGTGTTTTGGTCGGTGACAATAAGCCTTGTTTGCTCCAAGGCTGTAATGTCTGCCACAGAGTCTGCCACCGTGTCATGGTTGAGAACCTGCAGATCCGCCACATTACCGGCTGCGATCTGACACAGCTCCAACATGGTGGTCTTTTTGCTGTTGTAGAATACGCTTTGGCAGGCCTGGGCGCAGTAAATATTCAAAAACAGCAGCACCGCAAAGGTGATAAGCACATACAGCAGGGAATAACGAAACAGTGCGCTGCGAAAGCGTATTTGTTTTTGGGAATTATTTCTTGAAGTAATAGCCAACGCCCCATTTCGTCATGATGTACTGCGGATTTGCGGGATCTTCTTCCAGCTTTTCACGCAAACGGCGAATATGAACATCCACGGTACGGATGTCGCTGCGGTATTCATATGCCCAAATGGTGTCAAGAAGGGCTTCTCTGGAGTAAACACGGTTAGGGTTGCGCATCAAAAATTCAATAACATCAAATTCTTTTGCGGTAAGGTCGGACAGCGTTCCGGCGCGGTAGGCGTTTCGTGCATTCAGGTCCAGGGTGATACTGCCGATGGTCAGCTGGTCGGTGTTCTGCGCCTGCTGGGTGGCGGAACGACGCAGCAGCGCACGGATGCGTGCCTTCAGCTCCAGGATATTAAAGGGTTTCGTAAGATAATCATCTGCGCCTTGCTCAAAGCCCATGAGCTTGTCCATGTCCTCCACCTTTGCAGTCAGGAGAATAATGGGAACATCGGAAAATTCACGAATACGGGCACAGGCAGTGAGACCGTCCATTTCCGGCATCATGACATCCAGCACGATCAGATCCGGACGTTCTGTTTTTGTCAGCTCCACGGCATCCAGGCCGTTGCTGCCACTGATCACGGTATAACCGTCCTGCTGCAGGTTGAAGCGGATGCCCTTTACCAGCAGATCTTCATCGTCCACAATTAAAATCTTCATTTCACATCTCCTACTGTAATGCCATCGGCAATCTCGTCAAACATTTCTTCTGTCATGCCTTTTACGTTCAAAAGCTCCCGGATGTCCCGGAAAGCACCGTTTTTCTCCCGATATGCCACGATCTGCAGGGAGGTTCTTTTGTCAATGCTCAGCACAGCCTGCAATATATCGGCATTGACGGTGTTGATATTTATCTTGTCATCCACGATATAGAAATCATACATTTTTTCCGGGGGCTGATACGCAGGCTCAATCTGCCGATCAATAAAGGTTATGATCACCAGGATGATAAAAACCGCTGTCAGCAATATGGGGAGAATTGATGCCGCTTTTTTCAACATTGTGCGCCTCCTGGATTGACGGGAAAGAGAAAAACTGATATACTGTACAAGAATATTATACACAAAATATTATTTTGGACAAGTATTTCTTCTTATATAGAGGTAAAAATATGAAATTATTCCGTTTTATGCTGATCTTTTTGTGCTTCGCACTGGTGTTTTTAATGCCTATGCAGGCATTTGCTGCGGTGGCGGCAGGGGAGTCTGCGGTGGGTACGCAAACATTGGATGCCGCTGTTTCTTATTTGGGCAATACCAAGTCAGTGGAGAATGCAACAACTGTGTTCCTTTATGAGACCGGCAGCGACACCCTTATGTATGCCCAAAATCCCGATATGCAGATATATCCCTCCAGCCTGGTCAAGGTGCTGACAGCACTGATTGCTGTGGAGAATGGGGATCTGTCAGAAACCGTGACAGTTACCCAGACGGCGCTGGACTCCGTGCCTTATGATGCGGTGTCGGTGGAACTGAAAGCAGGGGAGAAGCTTAGCTTGTTCGACCTGTTGTATTGCATGATGGTTGGCTCTGCTAACGATGCTGCAGCCGTGATCGCAGAGCATATTTCCGGCGACCAGGCTGCCTTTGTGGAAGAAATGAATCGTTATGCGCAGACCCTGGGCTGCACCGCAACAAAGTTTACCAATCCCCACGGACTGCATGACCCGGAGCAGTACAGCACCGCCCGTGACCTTGCCCGAATCCTGACAGCTGCTACTGATAATGAGGATTTCATGACCTTCTTTTCTGCGGTCAATCATAGCGTTCCGGCAACAGACCTTTCTCCAATACGGAAAATGTCTTCCACCAATTTCCTGCGCAACAATGAAGACATGGAGATCTATTACGATTCCCGTGTTACCGGCGGCAGAACCGGCATTGCAGAGGATGGAACACGCTGCCTTGCAGCTTCTGCAGAAAGCGACGGACTTTCTCTTGTGTGCATCCTGACCGGCGCAGAATCTACCTTTGATGACAGGGGCAATACCCAGGTTTACGGTAGCTTTAAAGAGACTTCGGCGCTGCTGGATGCGGTGTTCGGCATCTACCGCTGTGTGCAGGTGCTGTACGAGGGACAACCCCTGAAGCAGTACGATGTTGTCAACGGTACCAATCACGTTGTGGCAGGCGCCAATACCGAGGTGACGGCGATCCTGCCGTCGGATGTGGCTTCCGAGCATCTGGACTTCCGTTACCGTGAGACCGCTGCAGAGTTCCGTGCGCCGGTGGCTGCCGGGCAGAAGCTTGCAGAGGTGGAGGTTTGGTACGGCAATATGTGCGTTGCAAAGTCGGATGTGCTGGCGATGCATGATGTTGCGGAAAAACCGCTTGTTACGGAAACTGAGCAGAACATCCGGGGTGGCGCCGGGAAAGTGGTCCTCACAGTTTTCCTTGTGCTGCTTGGGTTAGCCGCTGCAGCGGTGCTTACGTTGTATGTGATCCGCTGGGTCAATATGTTTAAGGCAAAAAGACGGACGAAGCAGTACCGCAGAAACCGCAGAAGGAGCCGCTGAAATGTTAAGCTGGGAAGAACTGGAAAAGAATTGCATGGAATGCCGAAATTGCCAGCTGTGCCAAACCCGTACCAATGTGGTCTTTGGTGTAGGACCACGGGATGCGGATATCATGTTTATCGGAGAAGGCCCCGGTGAGCAGGAGGATCTGCAGGGAGAACCCTTTGTTGGCGCAGCCGGTAAATTGTTGGACGATATGATGTCCATTATTGACCTGGGCAGACATAACAGCTATATTGCCAATATCGTCAAATGCAGACCGCCCCATAACCGTGACCCGGAGCCGGAGGAGCAGGATGCCTGCATTGGTTACCTGCGTAATCAAGTGGCGCTGATCAAGCCTAAGATCATCGTTTGCCTGGGACGTGTGGCAGCCAAGCGGATCATTGATCCTGAGTTTCGCATTACAAAGCAGCACGGCACATGGGATCAGCGTGGCGGCATATGGATGACAGCTATCTACCATCCTTCTGCATTGCTTCGGGATGCAAGTAAGCGCCCGGAGACCTTTGATGATCTTATCTTTATCCGTAAAAAGATACGGGAGCTGAAGCTTCGCATTCTGGATGCAGACGGAAATAGAGTGTACTGACAAAAAATAGGGGAGAGTCTTGCAGAGACTCTCCCCTTAACTGTTTATTTGTGATATTTGGTGCCGGCCTGGATGGCTTCTGCACGGTAGAGCTGCTCCAGTACCATAATCCTTGCCAGGTGATGGGGGAAGGTCATGGGGCTCATGGAAAGCTTCATGTCGGCTATGGCCTTCACACGGCTTGCGATGCCGAAGGAAGAACCGATCAAAAAGCAGGCGCAGCTTTTGCCGGACAGCTTTACATCCGAAAGCTTCTTTGCCAGTTCCTCGGAGGATTGCAATTTGCCCTCCGGGGTCAGCACGCAGAACCAGGCGCCTTTTGGGATTTTAGAAAAGATCAATTCTGCCTCTTTTTCCAGTCCGGCATTGATCTCTGCAGGGGAAGGATCATCGGGCAGCCTTGTTTCGGGAAGCTCTGTCAGAGTGAAACGGCAAAATCCCTTCAGCCGCTTTTCGTACTCGGCAGCAGCGGATAAATAAAACTTTTCTTTCAGCTTGCCCACAGTGATCAGTGTGATATCAAACATAGGCTCGCCCCCTTTCTGCAGGCAAGTATACCACGGCTTTAAAAAGATTGCAATGAAAATGCGTTCTTTCGCTTTTGATATTTTTCCTTTGTGGCGATGCCGCCACGGATGTGCCGCTGGGCTTTGTTTATGTCCAGCACATTGCGGACGTTTTCATATAAACGCAGATCATAGAAAGGTAGTCTCTGGGAAAGATCCTTATGTACCGTTGATTTGGAGATTCCAAAATGCCTTGCGGCTGACCGTACTGTGCCTTTTGTCTCAATGATATAAACCGCCAGCTCACAGGCTCTTTGCCGAATGGTGTCTGTCATATACTCCCTCCCCGGTGTTTGCTGCCATAGGGAGTCTATGAACAAAATGTTCACAATATGTGTTCTTGACAGTTTTCTATTAAAATTGTAAAATAGAAAAAAGTATGGTTGGAGTGTTGCTTATGTATCTGTTCCATAATGACTATAATATGAGTTGCCACCCTGCGATCCTGGAGAAGGTGTCCCGGGGCAATGATCGGCAGTACCCCGGCTACGGGGATGATGACGTCTGTCACAATGCAGCAGCGCTGATTCGCAATGCTTGCTCTGCACCGGAAGCAGATGTGCATTTTCTTGTAGGCGGCACCCAAACGAATCTTACGGTTGCAGCTGCCGGCCTTCGTCCTTATCAGGCAATGCTGGGCGCACAAACAGCCCACGTGAACGTCCATGAGACAGGTGCCATTGAGGCAACGGGACATAAGGTGGAAACCCTTCCGTCATCGGACGGAAAGCTCACAGCAGAGCAAATTCGGGAGAGATTGACCCTGCAGGCAAATGATGCCAACGCAGAGCATGCGGTGCAGATAAAAATGGTGTATATCTCTCACCCTACGGAGCTTGGCACGACCTACACGAAGAAGGAACTGGAAGCGATTCGTCAGGTGTGTGATACATTTGGTGTATATCTTTTTATGGATGGCGCAAGACTTGGCTATGCCCTGTCTGCATGGGATAATGACCTTTCCCTTGCAGATATTGCTCGTCTTTGCCACGTGTTCTATATTGGCGGAACAAAGCTGGGCGCACTGTTCGGGGAAGCGGTGGTGATCACTGAGCCTACCCTGAAGACGGACTT
Source organism: Oscillospiraceae bacterium (assembly GCA_017548065.1). Taxonomy (GTDB): domain Bacteria; phylum Bacillota; class Clostridia; order Oscillospirales; family Oscillospiraceae; genus Faecousia. The sequence goes on along the minus strand of JAFYNQ010000076.1, from coordinate 15,051 downwards.
CCGCTATCTTATCAAGCAGCGAGGCGCAATGCTTGCCAAGGGCTGGCTGCTGGGACAGCAGTTTGAAGCCTTCTTTGAAGACGGCTTGTATTTCCGCATCGGAGACCACGCCAATAAGCTGGCAGACAAGCTTCGTGCAACGCTCTCCCACCTTGGCTACCCCTTGTTCCTTCCCGGTACTACCAATCAGGTATTTGCGGTACTGCCGGATGCACTTCTGGAAAAGCTGGAAGGGGAGTTCACCTTCATGCTCCAGGAAAAGACAGATACCACCCATAGCGCAGTACGCTTCTGTACAAGCTGGGCAACTACGGAAGAAAGCGTAGATGCCTTGTGCCGAAAGCTGGAAAGCTTATCTTAGAAAAGGAGAGAAAAGATGAATATAGAAAAGAAAACGTTGAGAAATATATTTATCGGTGTCATCGTCTGTATCGTTCTTTACTGGATCCTTCATGAGACGGAACGGGTAAAGGCAATATACGGTGTGCTGCAGAATGTGTTTTCTCCCTTTGTTACCGGCGCAGCCATTGCGTTTATTCTGAATGTACCTATGCGTGCCATTGAAGGACTGATGAAGGGGATTAAGCATAATACGCTTCGCAGATCCATTGCGGTGGTGCTTACGTTCCTGGCGGTGGCGCTGATCCTCACATTGGTATTTTTGCTGCTGATCCCTCAAATGACGGATACAGTCCAGTCTTTGATCCCCAAGCTGCAGAGCTTTGCCTCCACAACAGAAGGCTCTATTCGCAGCTTCCTCAGTGATAATCCCGAGCTTTTGGATATGATTGAAAAGTATACGGATATTGAAAACATGGACTGGTCTTCTTTGGCACAGAAGGCAGCCTCCTGGCTGGGTAACAGCGTTTCCCAGATCTGGGGTACGACCATTTCTGCCATTGGCAGCATTACCGGCGCTTTGATGGAGATCTTTATTGCGCTTGTGTTTGCGATCTACTGCCTCTTTGCCAAGGAGACATTGGCTCGCCAGGGCAGAAAGCTGGTATATGCCTTCTTCCCGGAGAAGTTTGCAGACGGCGTTGTTCGTGTGATTCGCCTGACCAATTCCACCTTCTCCAATTTCCTCTCCGGTCAGTGTATTGAGGTGTGCATCCTTGGCGCACTCTTTGCAGTGGCTATGGCCATCTTCCGTATGCCCTATATTCCGCTGGTCAGTGTGCTTGTGGCGGTTACTGCCTTTATCCCCGTGGTGGGCGCCTGGGCAGGCTGTGTGCTGGGTGCGTTCTTCATCCTGGTTGCAAATCCCATCCAGGCAGTTTGGTTTGTGATCATGTTTGTGGTCCTGCAGCAGATTGAAAACAACCTGATCTACCCCAGAGTGGTGGGTACTTCCATCGGCCTTTCCGGTATGTGGGTGCTGGTAGCAGTGGCAGTGGGCGGTGAGTTTATGGGTGTTGCCGGTATGTTCCTGATGATCCCTATTGCTTCCGTCATCTATGTGCTGCTCAGTGAAAAGGTGAAGAAGCTTCTGGCAGATAAGGAGATTGATCCCGAAAAGCTCAAGCCCCAGGAGCCTGAGCTGCGATCCAAATTCAAAGAGCGCCGTGAAAAGCGGAAAGAAAAGAAAAACGCAAAGAAATTAGCAGAAAAGAAAGACAAATAATAAATCAGCGGTGTTGCCTTAGGCAGCACCGCTGATTTTGCTTTTTAGTATTTCAAATGCTCCATGCTTTTTTCTACCTTCAGGGACATGGCATCCTCGCTGTGCATGGCAAGATAGGTGTAGATGGAGTCTACAATGGTCAGTGCCGCCGCACGGGAGGAGATGGCCACCACACGGTACTTTGTTTCACTGGATACGGTGGTCAGGCAGATATCGGAGAGCTTGCTCAAGGGGGATTTGCCGGAACTGGTAAGGGTGATGATCTTTGCACCACGCTTCTTTGCGATGCCTGCATTGTCAACTACAGCTTTGGAACTGCCGGAGTGACTTACCGCAAACACAACATCCTGCTCCGTTAAATAAGAACAGGCAATGGCCTGCAGGTGGGCATCGGTGTACACCGTGGCATCCATGCCCAGTCGCAGCAGCTTGTGATGCAGGTCAGCGGCAATGGGGCCTGAGGCGCCCATACCGAAGATTACGATCTTTCTTGCACTGCGAAGGGTTTGGGAGGCTGCTTCCATAGCGGTGAAATCCAGGGTGTCCTTTGTGAATTGCAGCGCATACACTGCACTTTGAAACACCTTTTCCGTTACGGCACGCATATCATCCTCGGTGGTGATGGTCTCGTGAACAGCCTGGGTAGGGGGGACGACGGCAGCTGCCATGGCAAGCTTCAGGCTTTGGTAGCCGGAGTAGCCCAGCTTTTGGCACATACGCACCACTGTGGGATCGGAGACACCACAATTTTCAGCCAGCGCCGCAACAGAGAGGTAGATCACCTGTTCCGGGTGTTCGGTCACATATTTGGCAACTACTTGCTCGGATTTGCTTAATTTGGACATGGCGCTGTGGATCTTCAGCACCAGTGCGTTTTGGCTTTCTTGCCGGGACATGGCAAAACCTCCCGTCAGCTGTGATAGATAGGCGCCAAGGCGGTAGCTACAGCCTTGTATTTTTTGAAAAGCTTGTCATAAATGACCTGGGTCTCCGGCTGGGGGACGGTCAGATCATCAATCTCAATGCAGGCTTCAGCGGCGGCTGCATAGCTGTCAAACCAGCCGATGCCCACTGCTGCCAGCATGGCAGTACCGAAGGAGGAATCGTCCACCTTTACCTTTTCCAGGGGCATACCCAGTACATCCGCAACGATCTGTCGCCACAGCGCACCCTTTGCACCGCCGCCGATAATGCGGACACGGGTCATATTTACACCCAGTTCATCCAGTGTGCCCATGCAGTCACGAAGACTCATGGCAACACCCTCCAGGGTGGCACGGGTAAAGTGGGCAGTGGTGTGACCTGCGCTGATGCCGATGTAGCTGCCACGCAGCTCCGGGTCGTTATAGGGGGTCAGTTCACCGTTCAGGTAGGGGTGGAACATCAGCCCATCGCTGCCTGCCGGGATCTTTTCTGCCGGGACGTTCAGGTCGGCGAAGGGTTCTCTGCCGATGGTGTCACGATACCAGCGATAGCTGTTGGCGCAGCTGGCAGTGGCAGTTCCGGGATACCAAAGTCCCGGTACCACATGGCGATAGTTAAAGATAAATTTGGAATCCAGCTTTTTCTCGGAGATCACGCAAATACGGCCTGCGGTGGCAAGCTTTACAGTGGTGTGTCCGGGGGCAACATTGCCGGCGGCCAGCACCTCCATAACGGTGTCGGTTGTACCTACCAGCACCTGCGTGCCGGGCGCCAAACCAAATTCCTTTGCAGCAGCTTCTGTCACAGCGCCTGCGGTGTCAGCAGGATCGCAAAGACGGGGGAGCCACCTTTCCTCAATGCCGCAAAGTGCGCACAGCTCTTTGGACCAGCACTGCGTCATCACGTCATAGAACATAGAACCGGCAGCATCAATGTGGTCTGTCTCCATGGTGCCGGTTAGGCGGTAGCGAAGATAGTCCTTTGCAAAAAGGATATAACGCACCTTGCTCCAAACCTTCGGCTCATGATCACGCAGCCACATAAACTGCGGCAATGTCCACACTGTGGTAGGGGTGTTCAGACACTGGGCTTCTACGGCTTCCAGACAGTTTCCCTTCAGCCAGCCAACCTGCTCCTTGCAGCGCTGGTCTGTCCACAAGATGGCTTTGCGCAGCACCTGGCGGTTTTCGTCCAGGAGCACAGCAGTGTGGGTAGCCGCATCGGGTGCGAGGGCTTTGATGGCATCAGCAGAAATGCCGGTTGTCTTCAACAGCTCCGCCAGCGCTGTGGCAAATGCCTTGCACCAGTCCTCCGGCTCTTGCTCACACCAGCCGACCTGGGGGTAAAAGGTGGGATATTCGCAGCCTGCAGTACCGGCGATCTTGCCCTCACGGGACAGAAGCGTCAGCTTTACAGAGCCACTGCCGATATCCACACCCAGTACATATTCATTCATAATGCATTCCTCGCAGATAATTATTTCTGCAAAACCCACTCGTGATCGGGATCGTTGGTGCGGTGGATGCCCTGCACGTCACCGGCCATGAGCCACAGAATGTACATCTTGTAGCCGGGGGTGTTCAGTGTAAGGTGATAGCCCTTGGGGAACTCTACCAGGTCATTGTTCTTTACACGGTAGGTCTCGTCAATCTCGCCGTCACGGGTGTAGAGGCTCTGGAAACCGAAGCCCTGTTCCTTATCAAAGAGGAAGAAATAGATCTCTTCTGCCACAGACTCTCTGGGCATATCGTCTACGTCATGCTTGTGACCGGGGAAGCCTGCCCAGTTACCGGGCTCTACGAAAGACTCGCCGATGGTCAGGTAGTCAGCGTTGTTGTCGCCGTCCACGATGATATGGGCATCACGCTTCCAGGGGGCTTCACCCAGGGTCATGACCTTTACCTTGTCGGGGGTCTGCCAGGCGGCCACAGAATCCTTGTCGGTGGGGGTGTCAATAACACCGATCATCACATGGTCGCAGCCGGTGAAGGTGACGGTGCTGTTGCGGGGAACGTAAACACTGTGTGCAGGACCTTCAAACACATTTTGTCTGCCACCTACGTTCTTCCAGATGTTTTCACCGACCTGCACATCAGCATGGCCTACGATGAAAATAAAGGAATACTCCTTGTTCTCGGTCTCAATGGTAACGCTGTCAGCTGCGTTCAGCTCAATCATGCCGAACTCCAGGCGCTTACAGCTGCACTTGTCCATCTCACACAGCTTGGTATAGCCGATCTTGGGGGTATACGTCTTTTTGTAATTCATGATAATTCCTCCAATAGCTTATTGCTCACCGTCTCCCAGTCTGCCACTATGCCGTAATCGGCATAGTCAAAAATGGGCGCCTTGGGATCGGTATTGATTGCGATTATTTTTTCCGAACCGGACATGCCGGCAAGATGCTGCACAGCGCCGCTGATGCCAACGGCGATATATAGCTTGGGGGCTACGGTAACACCGGTCATGCCTACCTGGTAACGGTATGGGGCGAAGCCTGCATCCACGGCATTTCGGGAGGCAGCCACAGCGCCGCCAAGCTTTTTTGCAATGGCTTCCAGCTTTTCAAAGCCCTCACGGCTGCCAATGCCTGCACCGCCTGCTATGATCACCCGGGCGTGATTCAGAGGCGCAGCCTCCATGCCGGTTTCGGTGGCAATCACTGTGATTCTGCCGTCAGGCGCAGCAATGATCTCTTCTGTTACCTGGGCATTGTCGCAGGGGCAGGGGAGCGCAGGGAATGTTCCCGGACGCACCGTTGCCATTTGCACGGCGCTTAAGGTCTTGATGGTAGCCACAAGACTGTTTCCGAAAGCAGGACGTGTCTGCAATATGCTGCCGTCCTTTTCTGTCAGGTCGGTGCAGTCGGCGGTCAGTCCTGATTGCAGCTCCCATGCCAGCATAGGCATTAAATTGCGAAGCTGAATGGAAGCCGGCGCCAGCACAATGCGGCAGCCATATTGGCTGATTTTCTCTTTCAGCCAGGTAACAAGCGAGTTTTCGTCCCTGGGGACGTTTGTCAGTGCGTGAACATAGGTTGCGCCAAAGGTTGCCGCTGTGTCTGCTTCCACTTTGGGAACAAAGGCACGAACCGGGGCACCATTTGCCAATGCCACAGCCTTTGTCAAAAGTCCCGCATCCAGTCCGTAGGGACACAGCACGCAAATATCGGAAATCATTTGACCACCTCCTGCAGCATGGCAAGCAGTGCGTCTGTTCCTGCATTTAGGTCTGTTTCCTTCGGGCCATTTCGCAACCCCGGGAACTTGCTGTCCATGGAAATGACCTTGGTAAGAGAGCCTTTGAGACCGCAAGACTGGGGCGAGAGTCCCAGCGCGGCAGAATCAAGCAGCTCCACAGTTTTGCTCTTTGCCCGTCGCATGCCCATGATACCGGGCAGCCGCAGAGTATAGGTGTACTCGCACATAGAGACACAAACGGGGCAGGGGACAGACAGCAATACGGTACCGCTTTCCAGCCGCCGTGCAACAAAGACAGCGCCGTTTTGCAGCTGCACCGATTCTGCGTTGGATATGCAGGGAATGCCCAGCGCCGCTGCCACCATGGCAGGTGTCTGTCCGGTCTCACCGTCAATGGCACGTCTGCCGCATAGGATCAGGTCAAAGTCCCCTAAAAATTCGGCAGCCTTGGCAATGGTTCCGGCAGTCGCTACCGTGTCCGCACCGGCAAAGGCAGGATCGCTCACAAGAATTGCCCGATCCGCACCTCTGGCCAGCAGCTCCCGAAGGGGATCTTCCAGCTTGGCAGGACCCATGGTAAGCACAGTTACCGTGTCCTCAGCACTCTTCAGTGTCAGCGCAGCCTCCAGGGCAGCTTCGTCGGCGATGTTCCATTGCAGCTTTGCGCCGTCACGCTGTAGCCGGAACTGTCCGTCCACCTGCACCTGGCCGGTGGACGGAACAGCCTTCATACATACAAGGATTTTCATTATTCTGCCAGTGCAGAGTACAGATCCACGACCTGCTTGCCTTCCGGTGTTGCCTGGGAGAGGCACAGATAAGCCTCAGGGCTTGCAGTCAGCATAGCGGTTGCTTCGGTGCGGGCAAGATCATCCCAGCGACCGGCAGCCACCTTGGTAACAATGTTGGGCATATAAGCCAGGGCAACAGCGCTGCCGCAGGACTTGGCAAGACGCTCCTTGTTGAACATCTCGGTAAGCTGGTAACCTGCAGCCTTGGCGATTGCACGGATGGGAGCGAATTCGTAGAAGGTTCTTGCCAGGCGGTCATCATCATGGCAAGCGCCAAGAGTGCCGCAAGCAGCCTTTGCTGCCAGCTTGCCGTCTTCAATCAGCTTTGCCACGTAAGCGGTAGCGGTGATGATCTCGGCATTGATCTCTGCACCCCACTGGGCATAACGCTGCTTCATGATTTCGGCATCGTAGCTGTCCAGCACAACAACGGTCTTGATGCCGGTTGCATTGATGGCAGCGGCGCAGGCCTTTGCCTGCTGTGCGACCTCGTCCACGTAGCCCATCAGGTCTGCCAGCATAACACCGGAAGCAGGCTCATTGTCCAGCACCTTGGCGCTTACACCGGCCTTGGCCAGTACCTTCAGCAGACCTTCTGCCATCTGGGGCACCTTGCAGGCGGCAACTTCACCAATGTACACAAGAACATCACTGCCCTCCTGGGCAAAGGAAGGCTTCTGCACACCGTAAATATTGCCGGTGGCATCTACATTCTCAATCAGCTGCATAACAGCCTGGGGTGCCAGGTCATTTACCACAGCCTCGGTACGTGCCTCACGGATGTAAAGGGGAGGCTGGTAGCCGGTGGCGCAGTCATTGACACAAGCGTCACAAATCAGGCACTCATACATGGTCTGTGCCATATCCTTATCAAATTCGGCAGCACCCTTGTTGACCATGCTGAGCAGAAGACCCTTTGCACGGGGGGTGTTGACTTCTTTGCCGGTCTGCAGCTGAATGGGGCACAGATGACGGCACATAAAACAGAAGCGGCATTTTTCCGCATGACGTAAAGCGTTTTGACTAATCATCGTTCTTCCTCCTTGTTCTTACAGACCCAGCTTGTAGGGGTTCATGATGCCATTGGGGTCAAGAGACTTCTTGAGACCTTCCATAACCTGGAATGCAGGACCATACTGTTCCTTCATAAGACGGGACAGCTTCAGACCGATGCCGTGGTGATCGTTGATCACACCGCCATGCTCCATAGCGGCACGGACGCCGGTGTTCCAGATCTGGTTGTGCAGGCGCAGAGCCTCTTCCTTGTCCTCGGGAGGATTGTCCATGATGAAACGGTCATAGATCATAGTGCCCCAGCCGTACCAGTGAGAGCAGTGGGCAATGAAACGCACACCGGGGAAGTTGGACTCAATGGCATTCTTCATAGCCCAGTAAATCTCTTCCACGTGACCGAAGTCAGCAACGGTATCCATAGTGCCGAACATCTGGGGAACGTCCATGATGTGATCGGGGTAGAAGAAGGTGATGCGGTTCTCGTACCATTTCTCACCGTACTCGCTGCCCATATCCTCTGCACCGTACTTGGCGCAGATCTCCTTGATGATCTCCATCTGAATGTCCACAAGACGCTCGTCGGGACCGTCCACAGATAGGTTCAGGAAAGCGCCACGCTTCTCAAAGCCGATGATCTTCTTGATGATGGAAATGGTCTCGGCTTCGTCAAACAGTCGCATAATGGAGGGTTGGGTCTTCTGCATGATATCACGACCTGCAGCCAGACCGTCCTTCATGGACTTGAAGAGGAATGCGTGATGCTTCATGTACTTGGGCAGCTCAAAGAGACGGAAGGTAGCCTTGGTGATAATACCCAGTGTGCCCTCGGAGCCGATGAAGATCTGATTCAGGTCAGGGCCTGCAGCGTGCTTGGGAACGGGAAGGGTGTTGATAATATCGCCGTTGGGCAGAACGACCTCCATGCTCATGCACTGATCGTCGATCTTGCCGTACTTGGAGGAGAAGATGCCGATGCCTCTGTGACCCAGAGCGCCGCCGATGGTGCCGCAGGTGAGACAGCTGGGAATATGCATGCAGGAGTAGCCCTTCTCGTTGGCATACCACTCCAGCTGCTGGAAGATCATACCGGCTTCTGCGGTGATGGAGTGGGAGTTCAGGTCAATGGAGATCAGCTTGTTCATACGCTTCATATCCAGCAGAATGCCGCCTGCCATAGGCAGTGCGCCGCCCTGGCTGCCGGAGCCGCCGCCCCAGGTATGTACGGGGATCTTGTAGTAGTTGGCGATCTTCAGCACCTTGGAGACTTCCTCGGAGGAGCCGGGACGAACGATAATGTCGGGCTTGGGGCCTTCTGCACCACGGTCCTGCCACATACGGCTGAGCCAGAAATAGTCAACGGTATAGGAGGCACGGTCTACCTCGGAGGTAGACACGTTTTCTACACCGACCACGTCTTCCAGCTCGGAGCGGATCATGTCAAACATAAACGATTTTACTTGCATAGCGCTTTTCCTTTCTTGGTACAGAAACGGCAGTGCCGGTTCTGTAATTTTATTACAAAATATTGCTGAAGGCATTATAGCACTGTTACATTTATTTTGCAATACATAAAATGAAAAATGTAATTACCCTATATTTATACTTAATTTATCAAATGTATTATACTATTTTATCATTTTGAAATGAAATTACAGAATGACTAAAAAAGAGGTTGCAATTGAAATGGCTGCGTTATATACTTACAATGTGTATAACAGAAGCGTAAATACGAACAGGAGGCTGTTAAAATGAAATTGACTTGGTTGGGACAGCACGGTCTTGCGCTGGAATCCCAGGGGCGTCTTTTGATGGTAGATCCTTATCTTCTGGACACCATGTCTGAAACAACGGGTGCAGAATTCGGCCGTTGCATCCCGGTGGACGAAGCCTGGACGAAGGTAAGACCGGATATGGTGCTGCTTACCCACGATCATATTGACCATGTGGACATGCCCTCTCTCCGGGCGATCCTTACAGAGGAGAAGAATGCAGAGGTCATCTGCGGTGTTAACGCATGGCAGAAGGTAAGAGGCCAGTTCCCCGGCGACCATAACTATATTATGATGAAGCCCGGTTGCCGCTGGACAAGCGATGTGTTCCGTGTCACCGCCATTACTGCCCGTCATTCTGATGAGACCGGTGTGGGCTACGTGGTGGAGGCAGAGGGACTGACCGTTGTGATCAGCGGTGACACCCTGTACTTTACCGGGGTGGAAAAGGAGGTTTCCGCAAAGGCAGATATTGCGGTTGTCGTTATGAACGGCAAGGGCAATAACATGAATTGCAAGGATGCCGCCCGTTACTGCGCTGACCTGGGAGTACGTGTTGCCATCCCCACCCACTGGGGTCTGTTTAAAAAGTTTGCCAATGACCCTGAAACGCCGGAGCGATTCCAAAAGGAAGCAGCCGCACTGGGTGTGAAGGCAAAGACCTTGCAGATCTACGAGACCGTGGACACTGCAGCTCTGTTGGAGGGCTGATATGGGAAAGGTCGTGTTCATCACCGGCGCTGTCCGTAACAGCGGTCTTGCCATTGCGGAAAAATTTGCCGCCCAGGGTTATGATCTTTGCATTACCAGCCGTGTGGCAGCGGATGCGGAAGCCAAAGCCACAGAACTGGCAGCCCAATACGGTGTGCAGGCAAAGGGCTACGGTTTGGACATGGAGGACACCGCAGACATTGCCCGTGTGTTTGCCTCTGTGGAAGAAACCTTTGGCAGACTGGATGCTTTGGTATGCAACAGTGCACACCTGGGAATCGGACAAACAGCGCTCTCTCTGACACCTGAGGATTTTGACAGTGTCATGAATGTGAATATCCGTGGCAATTTCTTCTGCTGCCAGGAAGCGGCTAAGCGCATGTGCAAGCAGGGTGGCGGCGCCATTGTTATGATCGGTTCCATCCACTATAAGGGCGCTGTCCACGGCAGAATGGGCTATGCCATCTCCAAGGGCGCGGTTGCTTCTATGGTGCATAATCTTGCTTTTGAACTGGCAGAGTACGGCATCCGTGTGAACCACCTGATCCCCGGCGCCATAAGAACAGAGCGCTGGGAGGGGATCTCCGAAGAAGAGACAGCAAGAAGAAGAGCCAATTGGCCCCTGGGTATGGAGTCCACCGGCGAGGATATCGCAAATGCAGTGTATTTCCTGGCATCGGATCAGGCAAAGACCATTACCGGTGCGGAGCTTGCGGTAGATTCCGGATTGCTTACCTGCCTGCTGAGTTACAGCAAGAGTAAATAAAGAGGTGTTGTTTTATGAAAATCAGTGACATTAAAATCTATACGCTGGATGCCTACCGTACCAACTGGGCATTTGTGAAAGTAGAAACAGATGAAGGTCTGTACGGCTGGGGCGAAGCCAGCCTGGGCACAAATGAAATGGCGCTGGAAGGCATGATCGCCGACCTGAAGCGCCTTGTGGTGGGCAGAAATCCCCTGGAGATTGAAAAGTTTCTGTTTGAGGTCTACCGTGACATGTACTGGAAGGGCGGCCCGGTGCTGATGAGCGCCATCAGCGGCATTGAGATCGCACTTTGGGATATCATGGGTAAGTTCTTCAACACCCCCGTGTCCACCTTCTTCGGCGGCAAGGTACGTGACCGTGTGCCTATGTATGCCAATGCCTGGTTTGTCCGTGCCCGTGAGCCGGAGGAATTTGCCGCTAAGGCAAAGCAGACAGCAGAGCTGGGCATCAAGGCACTGAAATGGGATCCCTTCGGCAAGTCCCACATGACCATTGACAAAGAGCAGATGGAGAAGAGCATCGCCATTGTGGGCGCTGTCCGGGATGCAGTAGGCCCCAAGGTGGAGCTGCTCATTGAATGCCACGGCCGCTTTACCCCCACCACGGCTGTGGAGATCTCCAAAGAATTGGCACAGTTCAAGGTCAAGTTCATGGAAGAGCCTTGTCCTCCCGATAACTTTGACTCCACCGCCTGGGTGCGTGACCACTCCGCAGTGCCTATCGCTGCCGGTGAACGCTGCTACGGCAAGTACCAGTGCTATGACCTGCTGAATAAGAACTGCGTGGACTTCTTCCAGCCTGACGTGTTCCACGTAGGTGGCCTTTTGGAGGGTAAGAAGATGTCTGCTCTGGCAGAAGCAAAGCACATTCCTGTCAGCTTCCACAACCCCAGCGGCCCTATCTCCAATGCCGCAATTTTGCAGCTGGCAGCAACTGTGCCCAATTTCCATATTCATGAGATCATGCTCACCGACAGCCGCTTCCGTAAAAAGATCACCAACGAAGAGGTGGTCTATGAAGACGGCTGCATCCTGGTGCCGGATAAGCCGGGCCTGGGTATTGACGTGAACATTGACGAGGTGCTTGCCCGTCCTTACACACCCCGTATTCTGCGCCACTACACCGGCACAGTGACGGACATCCGCCCCAAGGGTGACTGCGAGTATTACTTCAAGGGCTTGGAAGATAAGGAGTTTGAATAATGACTGCACAGGAAGTTAAGAATCTCTTTTTGGAAGAAAAGCTGGTGGCCATCTGCCGCACACTGCCCACAGAGAAGCTGGGAAACGTGGCAAAGGCACTGGTGAAGGGCGGCGTTAAGCTGCTGGAGATCACCATTGACCAAATGGCGGAGGATCCTGAAGCTGTTCTGAAGGAAGCTATGCAGACCGTTCGGGATGCCGTTGGCGATCAGCTTTGTCTGGGCTGCGGCACGGTGCTGAACTGCGCACAGCTGCAAATGGCAGTCAATGCCGGTGCGGAATTTTACCTGTCTCCCAATTTCAAGGAAGACGTTGTGAAAATGGCAAAGCAGCTGGGTCTGTGCGCTATTCCCGGCGCTTTGACCCCCACGGAGGTCGTGGCAGCCTGGGAAGCCGGTGCAGATATTGTAAAGCTGTTCCCGGCAGACGATATGGGCTATCATTATATTTGGAACCTGAAAGGCCCGCTGCCGCATATTCCGCTGCTGGCAAGCGGCGGTGTCAACCCGGAGACCATTCCCGTCTACCTGGATTACGGTGTAGCCGCTGTGGGTACCGGTGTGTCCATTATCAACCGTGATATGCTGGCAGCCGATGACTATGAAGGCATCGCCGCCCTGGCACGGAAGCACGTGGATGCAGTGAAAAACTTCCGAAAGTAATAAAAAAGGGTGCGCCGCTGTTCGGCAGCGCACCCTTTTTGGTGCTTTTTTGAAATGATAAGGGGAATAAACATGGATTTAATAAAAGTGCTGCCGGATACGCCGCAGAAAGAAGCGGTGCTCCACCGTGCAAGACGGCTTACGGACTTTACGTGGACTCCCGTCGGGGATGTTCCGGCATACATAAGAAATGTTGGCAATATTGTTTTGCCTGCCGGTGAGGCACTTACGGGATTTCCTTATTCTTCTACAGAGCTGAACGATAATTTCTTTATGGAAAATGTCTCTGTGGAAACCTTTTTGTCAGCGATCCCCAATCCCTACAGCAAGCTATACCAGCCGGGAACCGGCGCCTTTAATTCCTGCTGCTACGGCATCGTCTGCAATGGCCTGGTGCGCTATGCTATGGGCATTGATTACCGTATCAGCACATTCCGCTGGTATACCATTGATGGCATGCGCTGCATTGCGGAAAAAGATCAGTACAGCGCAAATGACCTTCAGTTGTGTGATATGCTGCTGCGAGTCCATGAAAAAGGCAAGTCAAATCATATCGTTCTGATCACCGGTTTGTGGAAGGATGCCCAGGGCAATGTTGTGAGAATTGAGGTGTCGGAAGCAAAGCGCCCCATTTGCGTGAGAAGGCAGTTTGACGTGGAAGCATTCTTTGAGACCTTCCCGTGCTACAGCCTGGTGAGATATGACCATTTGGACAGTGTGCCGCTTCCTGATGAGGAGACTGACCGTCTGTTGGAAAATAATCCCTATACAGACGCACCGAAAATCGGTGTGGATAACGGCAACAAAGCCAATTATCTGGAAGGGGAGACAACTGTTGTTTCGGTCAATGCCGCAGATAAAGATGTGGTGCAGGTGGTCAAAGACGGTGTCTTGATTGAAGAAATTCCCGTCGTGGGAAAAGCGGTATTTCCCCGTGAATTTTCTGTGGGCTACTATGTTTTGTCCCTTAAAAATGAGAAGGCTGCCGTTGAATTTGCCGTAAACAAAGCAAATATCAGTTTTACGGTGCAGAACAAAACCATTACCGTGAAGGCAGACCCCTGCGATCCGTCCGCCGAGATCGTGTATATGGATTTCAGAGAGCTGGGCAAGGACGTTTCCGGTTTGGCAAAGTACGAAATACTTACAGCGGAAGAAAAAACTTCGGGCATCATAACACGCTGTGTCCCGGAGAATGCAGAAAACTTTAAGATCTATTTCAAAAATAAATACGGCATCTGGGCGCACAGAATGATAAACATGTATATCGCCTGACACATGCGCTATGCCGAAAATACTTCCAAACAAATAATCAGGGTGCGCCGCCAAAAGCAGCGCACCCTGAAGCTGTATTGAAAGCAAAATATAATGATTTCCACGGTGTTCCTATATGTAATTTTAAGGAGATCGATAAATTGGAATTTGTCAGTATAACATCATAACGACGAACAAGGTAACTCCCATTACAAAGAAAATTAGAGGAACTCCATATGCTTCACTTTTCTTTATATCAGTCCAGCAAATGTGATGCGGTGTCATATCTTTACGATGTGAATTTTGATGGGAGCAATAGATGTGTTTCCATTTTAGCTTATATCCAATAAGTGACCATAGTGCGGTAGCAATAAAGCATAAACTGACAATCAATAGTGCATGTTGGGGAATTAAAAATATTAATCCCGTCATAATGGCAATCCACCCATAGCGATGAAAATAAGCCAATGCGATTACTTTTTTGGCGGACATTTCACCCTTGCTCATATCTGCACATCCTTTCTTCAAATTCATCGTATTGGTATTGTGCAAACCTATTAAATAAATTCAAGTTTTTAATTGATTATACCATCATTGTTTGCACTTTTCAATGCTGTGCGGTATGGATTATAGGATTGATTACAGCTAACCTGTGATTTCCGTGAAATATTTTCCTTCGTCAAATGTGAAATAATTTACTCCGTAAATTGTGAAATTTGATGCAATGCATCAAGTGAAATGAAATAAATCCACCCACGCCCGCAGGTATTTCACATTGCGAAGCAATATTTCACACGCGAAGCGTATTTCACAAATTCCGCAAGGGATTTATTTCGTTGAAAAAGGCTCTGATTGCAAAACAATCAGAGCCTTTTTCTGGTGGAGGTGAGGGGAATCGAACCCCTGTCCGAAAGCAACTTGGAAAGAACTTCTCCGGGCGCAGTTTGTTATTTACATTCCCTCAACCGGACGGGAACAAACACCCTGCCGGTTTCAGTAGCTTCATTATGCGTGGTGCGCTCAAAGCTTTGCGCACGCACGGTCTCCACTCAAATCACACCCGAGCCCGGCTCGTGGACCTTCCGGGGCGGATGGGCGCCTAATTAGGCAGCCAGAGCAACAGTATTGTTG
>JAFYNQ010000075.1 GCA_017548065.1 Oscillospiraceae bacterium | reverse complement strand
GCCGTGCTCCCAAGTGAAGCTCCAGCCATGCAGCTTTGCGGGATTGCCAATGCCGTCATAGGTAATTGCCGTGCCGTCATAAGATGTCAGCAGATCGCCCCAGCCGCTGTCAGTGTAGCTATAGGCAACGGTATCCCCGGGCGTACCCACAGCACCGGTGGTATAGGCATATTCTTTTTTATTCAGGATATTACCGGCAGCATCGTATTCCCATGTATAGGTAAAACCGCCGGCTTCGTTATTTTCCCGAATCAGCTGATTGGCAGAGTCATAAACATAGCTTGTGGCATCGCTGCCGTCGCTGATGGACAGAATATTGCCGTTGTCATCGTAGGTATAGCTGTAGGTAACACTGTAGCCGTTTTGGGCTACTGTGGTATAGGTGGCAATTTGGGCAGAAGTTGTGGCAGCCGTAGGTGCGGTGTAGGTATAGCTCTCTGTCAAGAGGATAGCTGCACCGTTTTTGGTGGTTTTGCTTGTCAATCTGCCAAAGGCATCATAAGCATATACCACGGTGGCATTGCCGGTGGTTTCGGAGGTAATGCGGTTATCCGCATCGTACTGGTAGGTGGTAACGGTAACAACGCCGTCAATGGTTTCCGTCAGCTTTGTCAGGTTATTCAGTGTATCATAGGTATACTCCACCACATGATCCTTCGTACCGGCTTCCTTATACCGCACCAGCCGGTTTGTAAGATCATAGAAATAAGTGGGAGACAAGGGGACGGTTCTGTTGTCCCCTCAAATATTTCTTTCTACAATCTTTTTAGAAATCCCTGTTAATCGGCTGATTTCCCGATCTTCATCATCTTCAAAAACTTGGTGACGGTTAATCCCTTGAAGCATAATATGGTAAATTCCGCTGCTACTTTTCTTCCTCGCTTGTCTTGGCATATCCTATCACCCATTTTGATATTATCACAAGCGTATTCTGCTGTCAAGAACAAGGGGACAAGAAAACCGTCCCCTTGTCCCTCTACAAAAAAAAACGCCAAACGAGTGGATCGTTTGGCGTTTTTTATTACGTTAAGCCTGCTCCAGAGCCAGGGTGATGGTGGTGGTGTCGCAGACCTCGGTGGGTCCGAAGTACTGGATCGCACCGGGGAATACGTAGCAGGTCTCGGTTGCCCACTTTTCTCTGTTCTCTGCGAAGAACTTGAAGGGCTTGCCCTCCAGCTCTACCAGAGCCTTACGGATAACGGGCTTATCCTCGCCGTGACGGCGCTCCATGTTCATCATCTTGGTGATGGGCATACCGCCGGCAACCCACTCTTCTGCAGGTGCCTTCAGGTTGGAGATCTTGGACAGGTAGCCGGTGTAACCGTAGAGGATCAGCATGAAGGCATTGTAGCCCAGGCTGTAGCAGTAGTCAGCATCAAAGTTGGAGGGTGCTGCGCAGCGGCCTTCGTAGCCCAGGAAGTGATGCAGCACGGAGAACTTGCCGTTGTAGGTGCCGGCAGCCTTACGGGCAGCCAGTGCCTTCTTCACCAGAGTGGAGAACAGCTTCTCGGACTCAATGAGGGAAACCTGCACGTTGCCGTGGGGGTCACGCTCCAGGAACAGCTGCTGCTGGATCTCATCGGGCAGGAACTTGAAGGTAGCCATTGCCTCTGCAGACAGCTTGTTCTGCAGGAATGCCAGGCGCTCTTCCCAGGTGTTCAGTGCCTCAAACTCAGCCTTGCAGGGGGACTTGTCGCCCAGAAGCTCGTTGATTTCCTTAATCAGCGCGGAAACCTCGGGAACGAATTCCACGATACCCTCGGGAATCACTGCAACACCGAAGTTCCAGCCCTTGGCTGCACGGTCAGCAACCACGTTGGTCAGGTACTCGGTGATTTCAGCCAGGGACTGCTTCTTGGCAGCCACTTCCTCGCCCACCAGGCACATGTTGGGATGGGTCTGCAGAGCGCACTCCAGTGCAACGTGGGAAGCGCTGCGTCCCATGACCTTCACGAAGTGCCAGTACTTCTTTGCGGAGTTGGCATCACGCTCAATGTTGCCGATGATCTCGCTGTAGGTCTTGGTTGCGGTATCAAAGCCGAAGGAGCATTCAATGTCCTCGTTCTTCAGGTCGCCGTCAATGGTCTT